>CABUSE010000035.1 GCA_902494135.1 uncultured Collinsella sp.
ACCTGCGGATACTTGAACGATTGGGAGTTTGCCCGAGTGGTTAATGGGGACGGGCTGTAAACCCGTTGGCTCTGCCTACATAGGTTCGAATCCTATAGCTCCCACCCGTCAAGTGCCTGTATAGCTCAGTCGGTAGAGCACTTCGTTGGTAACGAAGAGGTCACCAGTTCAAGTCTGGTTGCAGGCTCCATCCGGCGGTGTAGCTCAGTTGGTTAGAGCACACGGTTCATACCCGTGGCGTCACTGGTTCGAATCCAGTCACCGCTACCATAGGTAACACGGTGGCTTCTCAATAGTATGTTGAGAGGCCACTATGGTATAAAGGCAAAGTCCCGTCCGGGGACGACCTGTTTAGAGGAGGGCTTTATGGCCAAAGAGAAGTTTGAGCGCACTAAGCCGCATGTTAACATCGGCACCATTGGTCACGTCGACCACGGCAAGACCACGCTGACCGCTGCCATCACCAAGGTTCTCTCCGAGACCGAGGGCTGCAAGGCTGACTTCACTGCGTTCGAGAACATCGACAAGGCTCCCGAGGAGCGCGAGCGCGGCATTACGATCTCTGTCTCCCACGTCGAGTACGAGACTGCTGCCCGTCACTACGCTCACGTTGACTGCCCGGGCCACGCTGACTACGTCAAGAACATGATCTCCGGTGCTGCTCAGATGGACGGCGCTATCCTGGTCATCGCCGCTACCGACGGCCCCATGGCTCAGACCCGCGAGCACATCCTGCTCGCCCGTCAGGTCGGCGTTCCCTACATCGTCGTCTTCCTGAACAAGTGCGACATGGTCGACGATGACGAGCTCATCGACCTCGTCGAGATGGAGACCCGTGAGCTCCTCTCCGAGTACGATTTCCCCGGCGACGACATCCCCGTCATCCGTGGTTCCGCTCTGGGCGCTCTCGAGGGCGACGCCAAGTGGATGGACGCTATCCGCGAGCTCATGAAGGCCGTCGACGAGTACATCCCGACGCCTGCTCGTAACAACGACCTCCCGTTCCTGATGGCCGTTGAGGACGTTATGACCATCTCCGGCCGTGGTACCGTTGCTACCGGCCGTGTCGAGCGCGGTGAGCTCAAGCTCAACGAGCCCGTCGAGATCGTCGGCATCAAGGATACCCAGAACACCGTCGTTACCGGTATCGAGATGTTCCGTAAGTCCATGGACTTCTGCGAGGCTGGCGACAACGTCGGTCTGCTGCTCCGCGGCATCAAGCGCGAGGACATCGAGCGCGGCCAGGTTCTCTGCAAGCCCGGTTCGGTTACCCCTCACACCAAGTTCACCGGCGAGATCTACGTTCTGACCAAGGAGGAGGGCGGCCGTCACACCCCGTTCTTCGATGGTTATCGTCCTCAGTTCTACTTCCGTACCACCGACGTTACCGGTACGGTCAAGCTCCCCGAGGGCACCGAGATGGCTATGCCTGGTGACCACATCACCATCGAGGGCGACCTCATCCACCCGATCGCCATGGAGGAGGGCCTGCGCTTCGCTATCCGCGAGGGTGGCCACACCGTCGGTTCGGGCATCGTCTCCACGATCATTGAGTAAATTAGCTCTTTGATATAGCTGACTTAGAGAACCCGGCACTTATAGGGGTGCCGGGTTCTTTTCTGCAATGGATATTGAGCCGTTGCTGGTGTCGAGAGGATTGATAATGGTCCTGGATGCACCGTCGATTAGATCTCGATGGCTTCATTGATGTGTTCCAAATATGAATGGATCCACCGAGAACCAATTGACTCGAGGTTTTCATTGACAGCACTTACGTGGAGCTGATAAAGTAACAACTCGTGCCCGTACGGGGCGGAAATGAAAGGTTCAGGATACATGCGTACTCTAGTTACTCTTGCGTGCACTGAGTGCAAGCGCCGCAACTATACGACCACCAAGAACAAGGCGACCATGCCTGATCGTATGGAGATCAAGAAGTATTGCCCCTGGTGCCGTCACCACACGCTGCACAAAGAGACTCGCTAGTCTCTAGTCACATACGCCAGTAGTTCAATTGGTAGAGCATCGGTCTCCAAAACCGAGTGTTGAGGGTTCGAGTCCTTCCTGGCGTGCCAGTCATTATTCCGTAAGCTCCCACTTGGGGGCTTACGGTTTACTCATGTATAAGCGCATTGCGCGGAGGTAACCCAAATGGCCAACAAGAAGAACAAGAAGAAGGCTCAGCAGCCGGCACCTGCCAACAAAGCTGCCGCCAACTCCAAGGTTGAGGCCAAGAAGGCCGTTGCCAAGAAGAACGAGAAGGCTGCGAAGTCCAAGAAGAACGAGAAGCCTGGTTTCTTCGCCCGTACCAAGAAGTATTTCGCTTCGGTGAAGTCCGAGATGAAGCGTGTCACGTGGCCCGATAAGAAGGAGCTCGTGAACTACTCGGTCGTCGTTTGCGCTTCTCTGATCGTCGTCGGCGTCGTCATCGCTCTGCTCGATGCTGGCTTTGGCGAGGCTCTTGCTCTGTTCTCTGGATTGAGGGGCTAAACCATGTCTAAGCGTTGGTACGTCGTTCACACTTACTCTGGATACGAGAATCGCGTTAAGTCCGATCTCGAGCATCGCATCGAGACTATGGGCATGCAGGACCGTATCTTTGATATCGAGATTCCTATGGAGCGCGTCACCGAGATTAAAGAGGGTGGCAAGCGTGAGACCAAGGATTCCAAGATCTTCCCGGGTTATGTCCTGGTCCGCATGGAGATGGATGACGATGCTTGGACGTGTGTTCGTAACACGCCTGGCGTCACCGGTTTCCTAGGCGGCAACGGCAAGCCCGCTCCGCTTTCCCGCGACGAGTACAACAAGATGACTCGTCGTCCCGGTAAGGGCGATTCGCCCAAGCGCACCTCGGTTGATATTGAGGTCGGTACGTCCGTCCGCGTCACCGATGGCCCGCTTACCGACTTTGATGGCAAGGTCTCCGAGGTTAACACCGAGGCTGGCAAGCTCAAGGTCACGCTGATGATCTTTGGCCGCGAGACGCCGGTCGAGCTCGACTTTAACCAGGTCGCTGTCATCGCTTAAGTTTTCGTCCGTTCGCGCGAGCGTGCTTCTTCTGTGACTGCTCATCTCAGGAGTGCTTCTAACACGTGCGTGCTTACGATATAGCAAGTACTTCACACTCGTGATTCGAAAGGAATGACCATGGCTGAGAAGAAGGTTGCCAACGTCATTAAGCTCCAGATTCCTGCTGGTGCAGCAAACCCCGCTCCTCCCGTCGGCCCCGCCCTGGGCGCTGCTGGCGTGAACATCATGCAGTTCTGCCAGGCCTTTAACGCCGCGACGCAGGACAAGAAGGGCGACATCATCCCCGTTGAGATTACTGTCTACGAGGATAAGTCCTTCTCGTTCATCACCAAGACCCCGCCGGCGGCTCACCTCATCAAGAAGGAGCTGAACCTCAAGTCTGGTTCCGCTAAGCCCCAGGCCGACAAGGTTGGTCAGCTCTCCCAGGAGCAGCTCACCAAGATCGCCGAGATCAAGATGCCGGACCTCAATGCCAACGACATTGACGCCGCCAAGAAGATCATCGCCGGTACCGCCCGTTCCATGGGCGTCACCATCGCTGAGTAGCGATTTCTTATGGTAACGGCGGGTGCTCCGACCGGGGCGCCCGTTAAATGTGTGCAATAGGGCACACGATACGATGTGGGAGGGCTCACGCCCGTTTAACCACAGGAGGTAATGCACATGGCTAAGCATGGTAAGAGCTATAACGCCGCTGCCGAGAAGATCGACCGCGCCACGCTCTACACCCCCCTTCAGGCTGCCAAGCTCATCAAGGAGCTCGACACCGCCAAGTTCGACGAGACCGTCGAGGCTCACTTCCGTCTGGGCATCGATACTCGTAAGGCTGACCAGAACATCCGTGGTTCCATCTCCCTGCCCCACGGCACCGGCAAGACCGTTCGTGTTGCCGTCTTCGCCGAGGGCGAGAAGGCCCGTGAGGCTGAGGCTGCCGGCGCCGACATCATCGGTTCCGACGAGCTCGTCGCCCAGATTCAGAAGGGCGAGATCAACTTCGACGCCGCTATCGCTACGCCGAACATGATGGCCAAGGTTGGCCGCATCGGTAAGATCCTTGGTCCCCGTGGCCTCATGCCGAACCCCAAGCTCGGCACCGTGACCATGGACGTCGCCAAGATGGTCTCCGAGCTCAAGGCTGGCCGCGTTGAGTACCGCGCCGACCGCTACGGCATCTGCCACGTGCCCCTGGGCAAGAAGTCCTTCTCTGAGCAGCAGCTCGTCGAGAACTACGCTGCCCTGTACACCGAGATTCTGCGCGTCAAGCCCTCTTCTGCTAAGGGCAAGTACGTCAAGTCCATCTCCGTGTCTTCCACCATGGGCCCTGGCGTCAAGGTCGATCCCGCTGTCCAGCGTGACTTCCTGGCTGAGTAACTGCTAGTTACTGCCTGAGTACAGCAAGCATTGCTAAAGAAACCCGGTTCTGCCTTGTGCAGGACCGGGTTTCTTGCTATCGCGTCAAAAGCACCATAAAGGGGACAGTGTCCCCTTTATGGTGGTTACCAGGGTGTTCTGGCTGTTGAAGACTCGATGGCTTCGTGGCGTTTGAGCTCGCGGCGCATGGTTTGTGAGTTGAGCCAAGCTGCTTGCCAGCCGCGGATGGGGTAGTGCGTCTGGTCGAGCTCAAACTGCGTATAGCCGCAGGCGTTGATGATCGTCGTTCCACACACATGCTGACGCTCGCGCTGAAAATCGCAACCGTAGCTTTGGTGCACATGCCCGTGCACCATGTAGTCGGGATTCCAGGATTCGAGTGCTGTGTTAAAACACTCGAATCCTCGATGCGGCAGATCGTCCAGATCACCCATACCGGCGGCGGGTGCATGGGTAAGCAGAATGTCGCACCCGCCGACCATCCTAACCTTACGCGACAGCTTACGCATGCGCTTGGACATCTCGCGTTCGGTGTACATGTTGGCGCCGTCGCGATAACGCATGGACCCGCCAAGGCCCGCAATGCGAATCCCTCGGTACGTGTACACGCTGTCTTCCACGCAGATACATCCGCCCGGTGCATGACGTGCGTAGCGGTCATCGTGATTGCCGCGCACGTAGATGAGCGGTTTGTTGATGACCGTAACCAAAAACTCAAGATAGTCCGGGTCCAGATCGCCGGCGGACAAAATCAGGTCGACACCCTCAAAGCGTTCCTTGCGAAAGCACTCCCAAAGGCATCGTTCTTCGGTATCGGCTATGGCAAGGATCTTCATAGGGCGGTAACTCCCGGCTCATCGTCGAGCTGCGGAATGGTGCCTACCACGTTGTCCGCCAGCCAATTCATCTCGACAATCTGCGTGCTCGGCAGCGGAGGGAAGCCTTCGATCTGTACCACGCCGCTCTGGCTGTGGAGCTCGCCGCCAAAGGGGTTGATGGAACCCTCGACAATGCCGTTGCGGAGCAACTGCACGAGTTTGCGCGTCTGGTAGGGTAGGCCCGGAGCGTAACGGATGTCGATAACGCCGGAGCTCATGCCGTACCAGTAGTTGACGGCGCGCACTTGGTTGTCGTCGCTGGTCTCGTCCCACGTGCCGTGCAGAAGGCTGCGAACGATGAGCTCGTAGTAACGGCCCCAGTTCCATACGGGCATGGCGATGCCGGTGACTTTGCCGTCGACCAAGCGGTGAAGCCCGCAGGCCGTTGGGTCTTCGAGCGACTTTGACATGTCAGCGCCGGTCATGACACTCACGCCTTCGCGGCACATGGCCTCGGCAAGACCACCGGCGGGTACATCGCCCCAGGTCAGGATAATTTGCGCGCGGGGGTCGAGCAGCGAGGCGCCAATCGCAAAGGCATTGATCTCGCTGAGCGCGCCGGATGCGAAGACCGACGCGTGGTAGCCGATGCGGTGGTTGTCCGCCATGCTGGCGGCAAGGGCGCCCAGCAGAAACTTGGCCTCGTACATCTTGCCAAAGTACGAACGGACGCTTTGGTGGGGAAGGCCGATAGAGCAGTTAAGGAACCGAACCTGGGGATACTCAACGGCAGCTCTGAGCGTGTATTCCATCAGGCGGTGCGAGGTCGAGAAGATGACGTTGTCTCCATGTTTGACAGCCGTTTCCACGGCGGCGTAGAACACGTCCGGATCGTGACAGTCTTCGAACGCCTCGGTGCGCACGATACCGTCAAAGTGCTCATCGAGATACTGACGTCCTTGGTCGTGCAGACTGTCCCAGCTCGACGCCGCACAGGGGAACTCATGGATAAAGGCGATGCGCAGGGGGTTGGCCGCCGAGTAGACGGTCTTGCCCATAAAGAAGTTGAGCACACCGGAGGTGGACTTGGCGGGCGACTCCTCCTCATCGACGCTCGGCGCTTCGACAAGATCGACCTTGTCCTCGTCATTTTTGCCGGCAATGACCAGCTCGCGCCAAATCTTGCACAGGCGGTTTACGACGATATCCGTCGGCGTATCCAGTAGGCGGTCCTGGTTGTACACATTGAGGTAGACGAGCATGGCGTCGGCGGGCGTAATGTCCAGGTGGTCGCCGCCTGCGCGAAGGTAGGCGCGCTTAAAGAGCAGGAAGGTGTGGCGCAGGTAGTCGACCTTTTTCTGCGGCCATTTTTCGATAAGGTTCTGACCGAGCATCTTGGCAAGCGTCTCGTAGCTTCCCTCACGCGAGAACTCGATCTCGTATAGGGGGCAGACGCGCCAAAACGCGCAGAATTCACCGTACAGGCGGCTTTCGACGGAATCCCATGTGCCGGGGTAGAGACGGGTGACCCTGGCCGAAACCGTTGGAGCGTCCAGGAATTTGAGGACACTGACGCGTTTGTTGCCTTCCTGGACATAGAACCGATGCATGAACTCGGTGACGATGATGGGGTCGCGATAGCCCTCGGTTACCTGGATGTCGTAGAGGTTGGACCACTTGCGGGCGAACTCGGTGTTAAACGGCAGCAGGGGCATAAAGTTGCATGAAAAGGCGGACTGACGGCCTTTGGTGACCGTGCCGACGACCATTTCGAGCGGAATATCCCGCAGGCCGACGCTCACTCGCTGACCTAAGGGGAGCTGAGCAACCAAGCTATCGAGGTCCGTAAGGTATGGATGCTCGCTTTGGCTGATGGCGCGACGGCGTCCCTGCTCGCCGCGCTTGCGTGCTTGACGATAGGCCTCTTCCATGGTGTCTACTCCCTTAGTCGTTTAAACAACGATATGAACCATGGTACCACGAATGAAAACCACCACAAAGATGCCTGTCCCCTTTGCGGTGGTTTAGGCGATGATGGGGGCGATGGCGCGGATGCAGGCGTCGGCTGCCGTGAAAGTAGTGCTGTCGTCGCTGACGATAAAGATGATCTTTCCTTTGATGCCAAAGTCGCCGATTTCGCTAAAGAGTACGTAGGGCTCCTTGTCAAAGCCCGAGATGGGAAGCACGGCGGCCTTGGTGGCGCTGGTCAGCTCGTCTGCCAGTGCGTCGAGCGAGGCCCACTTGGACGTGTCCTTTACGGCAACGGGCACAGCCACACGCCCAAAGGGCATGAGGTGCACGAGCGTGTTCTTGGAGATATTTGAGTTGGGGACGATGATGGTTTGCCCGCAGGCGTCCTCGATGGTCGTATGACGCCAGGTGATGTCCTGGACCACGCCCGACACGCCGCCGACCTCGATATTGTCGCCGGGCTTGATGATGCCCATAAAGGTCACCTGCATGCCGCCGATAAGGTTTGACAGCGTGTCCTGAAAGCCCAGCGAGATGGCGATGCCGCCGACGCCAAGAGCGGCGACGAGGGCGTTTGCGTTAATGCCAAAACAGTTGTCGAGGATAAAGCTGCCGCCGATCATCCAGATGACGGCGCGCGCGATGTTGATGAAGATACTCGATGCCGGAAGCGGGTTATCGTCTCGGTTGAGCAGATGGTTCAGGGTCTTGGATACGACCTTGGCGGCGACGGCGGTGCCTATCGCCAAGATGACGGCCCAGATGATGTTGTGGACCCACCGTTGCTCAAAGAAATGAAGAATCGGCTCAAACAATTCCATGTAGGGAAAACCTCCTAATGATCGTTCAACCATGATACCCACCAAGAAGCCCGTCCGATCAAATTCGGACGGGCTTCTGTGCTCGATATAAGGTTTACGCGGCGGGGCTGTAAGGCCCGGCGGTGTAGCTTAGCGTCGACGCTTCCAGATAATGCCGAGCATGATGACGATGATGCCGCCGATAAGGCACGCGCCAACTACTGCCAGCGTGCGGTCTCCCGTTGCGGCGAGCTTACCGGTCGTCTTCTTGGTGATGACCTTCGTGGTCGTCGTGTCCGTCTTAGGCGAGGGCTTAGGCGTCGGGGCCGGTGTGGGCGTGGGGTCCACGGCTGCGGAACCGAAGCCGATGGTGCCGGCGAGCCCGGCCATCTTGCTCTCCCAGCCGTTCTGCCCAATCAGCGCCCTCAGCGTCGCCTCGCACGTGCCCCACTCGGTGTACTTGGTGGCGTGTGCAAAGGTGGGAAAGTCGGTCGTGTTGGTGATGATGTAGTTGTTGGTGGCGACGGTATAGGTCTTGGCGGGGTCGAGCGTACTGCCGTCCTTGGTGAGTGTGGCACTCACAATGCGCTTGCCTTCGGGCTGCGTCCAATCAATCGTCACGTTGATGCCGCCAAAGGAGAGAACGCTGCCAGAGTCATCGCGCCACTTGTACTTGTCTTGTGCCTCCTGTTCGGTGTGACCGGCCGCCACATAAGCCTGCTGAAGCTCGTAGCTGTCGTTGCAATCGTCGCTAATTTGTAGCGAGTGCTCGAGCGCTGCGAGGAAGTCCGCGCCGGTCATGGTCCAGGTCTCCACGGTGTTGCCGTAGGGCGAGATGGCGATGACGTTGCCGGCGGTCACGTTGCCCGCCGCGATGCCACCGCGGATGCCACCCGCGTTCTCGATGGCAAGGTCTGCGCCCGTCAGGGCAAGATAGGAGCCGCAAATCACGTGGCCGATGGTCTGGGCCTTGGTGGTGTCGCCCTCCTTGCTGGGGCGGAAATTGGTGGTGCGCACCATTTCCCAACCATGCGTGCCTGCGGCGTCCTCGCCGTAGAAATAGTTGGTGGTGGATGTGCCGAGCACCTTGTTCGATTCGTTTTCAAAGTCCTCGTCGAGCGGCTTGATCTTGTTGCGGACGGCTTCAAGGCGGCTTTGGTAGTCGGAGCCCTTGTCGGGGTCTGCCAAAAGGTCGTTGACGTTCTTGGCGGTGTAGAGCTTCTCGTTGCTGTCGTCTGCAGGGACCGTGACCGTGTCATCGTCGGTCGTCTCGGTGCCATTCGTGTCGTATTTGTACGGAATGGAAAGCAGTCCCACCTCGGCAAAGGCACTGCCCGCCTCGACAACGTGGATTGTCTTGCCGTCGGCTCCCGTCACCTTCTCGTTAAGGTTGATGTGCTCGTGGCCTGCGATAAGGGCATCGACGCCACGGAGTCGCGTGGCAAAGGTCTTGGCGTCGAGCGTGTGCGCGATACACACAACAACATCGCAGCCCTCCTTGCGCAGCTGCTCTGCCTCGGCATTGATGGCGTTCGCGGCACCCGAGAACGACGTACCCGCGACCAGGTCCGCGCGCAGCGAGGATCCCAGCGACTCATCCATGGCGCCCACGACGCCGACCTTGATTTTGTAGTCGAATGTGGAGTGATCTTCGCTATCCTCCCAGGTGCGATCGAGCGTCTTCGTGATGCTCGAGCTCCATACGCCGCTCGTAGACTTTGCGTTCGCGCAGAGCATGGCGAAGGGCGTGCCAGTGGTGCTGTAGCCGGTCATGGTGCGGAGTTTGTCCGCGCCGTAGCTCCAGTCGTGGTTACCTGGCGTGGTCGCGTCGTAGCCGTCGGCATAGAAGGTGTCCATGAGCTCGGCGATGCTCTTGCCCTCGCTCATGGTGGCGAAGGACTGTCCGTGGAAGGTGTCGCCCGCATCGAGCAAAAGATCGGGGGCGTTGCCCTGGGCGCTATAGAGAACCGCCAGTCCGTCAAAGCCCACAGTGCCAGCGCCCTTGCTTTCGTTGTAGCTGTACTTGTAGCTGCCGTGGATGTCGTTGGTGTGCATGACGGTCACAGAGCCGTCAATAGCGGCGGGCAGGTTCCCCGCGAAAGCGAGGCTTGGGATGCCTGCGAGCGCGCCGGCAAACAACGCGGCGGCTAACGCAAGGCGGGGGAGTCTTTTCATGGCAGTTTCCTTAGTCCTTAGCCAGAATGTCTGGTTGAATATCGGATTATCGACATAATATGCGAAAACCGCCGCAAGGGCGCTTGTCCCTTAGCGGCGGTTTTGACGTTTGCGCAGATAAAACCTGCCAAAATAAACCTGTCCCTTTTTGGTAGGTTTAGCTTAGCAGCATGCGGTCGTTGGCGAGCTCGCCACCCGAGACCTCCTCGAATTTCTGCAGCAGGTCGGCCACGGTGAGCGACTTCTTCTCATCGCCCGCCACGTCGTAGATCACGTGGCCCTCGTGCATCATGATCAGACGGTTGCCCAGACGGATGGCGTCGTTCATGTTGTGCGTGACCATGAGCGTGGTCAGGTGGTTCTCGTCGACGATCTCCTCGGTCAGGTTGAGCACCTTTGATGCCGTCTTGGGGTCGAGGGCCGCCGTGTGCTCGTCGAGCAGCAGCAGGCGCGGCCTGGTGAGCGTGGCCATCAGCAGGGTGAGTGCCTGGCGCTGGCCGCCCGAGAGCAGGCCGACCTTAGCGTTGAGGCGCGTATCCAGACCAAGGTCCAGGCGCTTGAGCAGCTCAACGTACTCGTCCTTCTCGGCCTTGGTGACGCCCCACGAAAGGCCGCGACGCTGACCACGGCGCTTGGCGAGGGCCAGGTTCTCGGCGATCTGCATGTCAGCAGCGGTGCCGCGCATGGGGTCCTGGGACACGCGGCCCAGGTACTTGGCGCGCTGCGACTCGCTCAGACGCGAGATGTCGGTGCCGTCGAGCTCAATAACGCCCGAATCGAGCGGGTACACGCCGGCGATCATGTTGAGCAGCGTGGACTTGCCGGCGCCGTTGCCGCCGATCACGGTTACAAAGTCGCCGTCATTCAGGGTGAGGTCGACGCCGGTGAGCGCGCGCTTCTCGGTGACGGTGCCCTTGTTAAAGGTCTTCTTGACGTGCGAGAGCTTAAGCATCTGCCTCATCCCCCTTCGTGTAGGAGCTGCGGAGCTTATAGCGCTCCCAAACCACGGGCACGCACAGGGCCACAGCGACAATCACGGCGGAGAGCAGCTTCATGTCGTTGGCGTCCATGCCCAACTGCAGCACGATGGCGCGGATAAGGAAGTACACCACGGAGCCAAAGACGGCGGAGGCAAGACGGACGCTAAACCGCGTGAGGCCGCCGGGCAGCAGACGGCCGAGCACCTCGCCGATAACAATGGCGGCAAGACCGATAACGATGGCACCGGTGCCCATACCAATGTCGGCATACTTTTGGCTCTGGCAGATGAGCGCGCCCGAAAGG
>CABUSE010000036.1 GCA_902494135.1 uncultured Collinsella sp.
ACGCGCTCAACCGTAATGCCCCGGTCGATGACCTCCTGTTCAAAGCGATTGCAGCCTTCCCACAGGTAACGGAAAAAGTACGCTCCCTCGCGCGATGCGCGGGGCAGGCAAAACACCAGATTGATATCCTTGCGGCGCAGGCTTGAGGCACTTGTGTTGCGGTGATAGCCCATGGCCTCGGCCTTAGCGTTCACCTTGGCGCGCACGGATTCGCTCACGCCGGCCTTTCCCGTCAGAGCCTTGTGCACGGTATTGATGGAAACGCCAAGCTCGGCGGCTATGTCCTTCATGGTTACGCGAGCGCTCATGCGGTTACTCCGTTATAGATAAGTTGCCAATTAATAGTCCAGTTAACGATACCCCAAAAATACTCTTCGACTCGCCGTGCTCTCCCTCAAATGCACAAAGCGCCCCGCGAACGGATGCCCGCGGAGCGCTTGGATGTCCGGACCTTATTTGATACCGCGACCCAAGTCTTCAGCGATTTTGTCTACGCCCTTAAGTGCAGCGCACGTCTTTTTGTTGGAGCAATGCCCCGTGCAAGCGCCGCCCTGAGCGCAGTCGGCGCAAGTGCCCTTGCGGTAGATGCGAACGCATACCGCGACAAACGCAATACCGATAACAGCCAGTACAACAATATCGATAGGTGCCATAGCAAGCCTCCTCTAGTTAACCATCACTTACTTTACCCCATTCTCCACCTACCAAAAAGGGACAGGTTTATTTTGGTCGGTTTTATCTGCGGAAACGCCACATCTCCCCCACCAAAAAGCCCGAGTGTCGCTGGGACACCCGGGCTCGTGGAAAGGGGTTAATCCTTATTCGGACTTAAGCGGAAACTGCGGCGGAAGCAGTGTTGGTCTCGTCCTCATCGGTCCATGCATGCTTGGGCATGGGACGGAAAATCTGGAAGAGCATCGCGACCAGCAGCACAATGGCCACAACCGTCCAAATACCAAACTGGCCAAGGACAAGCAGGTTGTAGAACTGGTTGATGAACAGGGCGATCACCCAAGCAAAGGCGCACTCGTAGCCGATGGCAATCGCGGTCCACTTGCCGGAGTCCATCTGGTTGCGGATGGTGCCAATGGCGGCAAAGCACGGTGCGCACAGCAGGTTGAACGCACCAAAGGCAACGCAAGCGCCCATAGTCGGGAACATGCCGGCGAACGCGGTCCACAGGCTCGGGTCGGTCTCGCCGGCGTCGGCAACGGAGAGCAGCGAACCGGCGGTGGCGACGACGTTCTCCTTGGCGACAAGGCCAGAGACAGTCAGCGCGGTGGCCTGCCAGGTGCTAAAGCCGAGCGGGGCGAAGATCCAGGCGACCAGGTTGCCCAGCATGGCAAGCACGGAGTAGTCCATGAACTCCTCGGGGATGCCCTCCATAGCAGGCAGGAAGCCAAACGTGCCGTTGTAGCTACCAAAGTTGGAGAGGAACCACACCACGACAGTGGACGCGAAGATGACCGTGCCGGCCTTCTTGATAAAGGCCCAGCAGCGCTCCCACACGTGCAGCGCCCAAGAGCGGATCGCCGGGAAGTGGTAGGCAGGAAGCTCCATAACGAACGGCGTCGGGCGGCCGGCGAAGAGCTTGGTCTTCTTGAGCATGAGGCCCGAGGCGATGACGGCAAAGACGCCCAGGAAGTAGAAGAGCGGGCTGATCCACGCGGCGGTGGTGGAAGAATCGCCGATAATGGAACCCATGAGCAGGGCAATGATCGGCAGCTTAGCGCCACAGGGAATGAACGTGGTAGTCATGACCGTCATACGGCGGTCCTTCTCGTTCTCGATGGTCTTGGTGGCCATGACGCCGGGAACGCCGCAGCCCGAGGACACGAGCATAGGAATGAAGGACTTACCGGACAGGCCGAAGCGGCGGAACACGCGGTCCATGATGAAGGCGACGCGGGCCATATAGCCACAGTCCTCCAGGAAGGACAGCATCACAAAGAGCAGGAACATCTGCGGCACAAAGCCGAAGATGGCGCCCAGGCCGCCGACGATACCGTCACAGACCAGCGAATCGACCAGGCCACCGTCCTCGGTGCCACCCGCCACAAGTGCGTCGTGGACCATGGTGGTAATACCCGGAACATACGGGCCATACTGCGCAGGGTCGACCGAGTCGGCGTCGTCACCCGCGGCCTCGACAGCCTCATCGTATGCATCGCGGCCCTGACCGAGCACATACCAGCCGTCGGTACCGAAGAGCTGGTCGTTGGTGAAGTCGGTCACCGTGCCGCCCAGGGTGGAAACGGCGATGTAGTACACGCAGAACATGATGACCACGAAGATCGGCAGACCCAGGATACGGTTGGTAACCACGCGGTCGATCTTCTCGGAGGTGCTCATCTTGGCCGGGGCCTTGGTGAGGCACTCGTCGATGATGTGCGCGATCACGCCGTAGCGCTCACCGGTGATGATGGACTCAGCGTCATCGTCGCAGTCCTGCTCGCACTGGGCGACCAGCTGCTCCACGCGAGCGGCCTTCTCCTTGGTGAGGTTGATGAGCTTGCAGGCGTCCGCGTCGCGCTCGAACAGTTTGACGGCGTAGTAGCGACGCTTGTTAGCAGGAACGCTGGCTGGCAGGTTGTTCTCGATGTGGTCCAGAACGTCCTCGATGGAGGAATCAAACTTGTGCTCCGGCACCTGGCCCTTGGAAGCAGCAGACTTCTTTACCTGCTCGAAGAGCTCCTTGATGCCCTTGTTCTTAAGAGCGGAGATCATCATAACCGGGCAGCCGAGCTTCTTGGAAAGCTTGTCGGTGTCGATCTTGTCGCCGTTCTTCTCGACCAGGTCGGCCATGTTGAGGGCAACGACCACGGGCAGGCCGGTCTCGATGACCTGAAGTGCCAGGTACAGGTTGCGCTCCAAGTTGGTGGCATCGACGACTTGGACGACAACATCGGGCTCGCCGCTCATGAGGTAATCGCGCGAGCATTGCTCCTCGGGGCTGTAGGGGGAAAGCGAGTAGATGCCAGGGAGGTCCGTGATGGTAACGTTCTTGTCGCTTAGGAGCTTGGCCTCCTTTTTCTCAACCGTGACGCCGGGCCAGTTGCCAACGTAGCCGTTGGCGCCGGTGATCAGGTTGAAAAGCGTGGTCTTGCCGCAGTTGGGGTTACCCGCCAACGCGACATGGATCTGAGAATCCGCCATTCAATCCTTCTTCCTTGTGTGCCTGCGCTGCTTTCTCCGCGCAGGCTGGATAATGTACTTCAAAGATGCTGCATTAAGTTAGAAAAACCTAACTTTATCTGCAGAAATATGCGCCCCGAGTCCTTACTGGACCTCGACGACGGCGGCCTCCTCCTTGCGGATGGAAAGCTCGTAGCCGCGCACGTTGATCTCGACCGGATCACCGAGCGGTGCAACCTTCACGACCTTGAACGAAGTGCCCTTGATGAGCCCCAGGTCCATAAGGTGGCGGCGAAGCGCACCCTCACCGTGAAGCTTGACGATGGTGGAGCTCTCGCCCACCTTAACGTCACCCAACGTCTTCATCCTCTTGTCCCCCTTTCGGTTTTTATGAAATGCTGCAGACTAACCGACGGTCATGATGTGCATGGCAACCTTGGAATCGATACCAAAGCGTGCGCCCAGCACGGTGACGATAATATTGGCGCCACTCGAGCTCACCACGTGGATTTCGCTGCCCTCGACAAAGCCGAGGTCCTTGAGGTGGTGCTTCATATCCTCATTGCCCTTTACACGAGACACGCGCACGGTTTCGCCCGCTTTTACCATCGAAAGCGGCATTGCCGGCATCTGCGGTCCGCAAGACATGAGTGGCTCCTAACGTCAGTTCATCCTCAACATCGACGCGGTAAAAGTTAACCACGCCTATGTTCGCTTTAGTAAACTAACACGTGGTTAACTTTTTGGAAAGGGTCCCCATTCAGATTTCGAAAAAGTTTCCTATACGAAACAAAAGGGCACGGCAAAGGACCATCCTTTACCACGCCCTATCATGCTTAGAGTGAGAGATTTCTGATCGACGTAACGCAGGAAGCCTCGTCTACGCCCGAAACGCGGAAGATGATGTCCTCGCCGCACTCGCCGTAGAGAGCCATGAGTCCCATGACATCGCGGCCATTCGTGTGGCGATCGCCGATACTGACTGACACGTCGCAACGATGCTTGGCAATGATGTCATAGAGCAGCGCAACCGGGCGGGCATGTAATCCCAACGGATCTTTAATCGTCTTTGTAAACTCGACCATGTCCCCTCCCACGACATCGTACATTCGGCTGGCAAACCCAGCCATGTGGTAGTTATTGTAGCGTTAGATGCTTGTCGAGGACCCTTTCGGACACCCCGTGGACAAAAAGTGGCAAATATGAGTACTGTCACAAATTTAGTAGCAGCAGAATTGAGAGCAAATTGGCCGATTTGGCCGATTTTAATGTTTTGGAAGCCATCGAATCGCGTCTATAGGGGGTTAGATAAATTGATTTTGAGCCCATTTTCGCTCAGAACAGGCCGAAAAATATGACACCTCTTTTGCAACAGTACTCATATTTGGCATTTTTTGCCCACAGGGTCCAAAACCATGCTCCAAAACACAAAAGGAGGGGCCTCGTAAGGCCCCTCCTTAGGAAAGGGAATCGATTTATTCCACAGCCGTAGATTAATCCTAGCCGCTACTCCATCATGTCGAGGACGGAGGGGCGAAGCTCGTTCTCAGCAGCCTCGGGATCGGTTTCGCGCAGGCGGTTGATGTAGCGGTTGTACCACATCACGGCAAGGCCCAGGAAGACAACCACGCCGCCGACGTTGTAGACCAGCGTCAGCCACAGCGGCTGATCGAGCGGAATGGTGCCGCAGATAAGCACGAAGCAGAAGACCACAAGCAGGAATGCAGCAATGACCAGGCCAAAGGTGCGCGAACCCATGCGGAAGCCACGGGGAGCAGCGTCGAAGTTCTTGCGCAACATAAAGTAGGCAAGCAGGATCAGCAGCGGCGGGAGCAGAGCGGTGGCAGCCGTCATGTTGGTGACGATCATGAGCAGGTCGTCGAGGTTACCGGAGCCCAGGGCCGGGATGATCAGGATGGGGACGACGATGGCGAACTGCAGCCAGGCAGCGCGGGCGGGAATGCCGTGCTCGTTGAGCTCGACGATCTTGCTACCAAAGACACCCTTGGGGATCTCGGTGAAGAAAACCTTGATGGGAGCAGAGGTCCACATCATGAGGGAGCCCAGCGTGGCGGCGAGAAGGATCAAGCCGATGGCGCGCGTAGACACTTCCATGGGAATGCCAAAGTGGGCAAAGACAGCGCCGAATACGTCGAAGATACCGGTGGAGATGGCAACGCCGCCCTCGGGGATGAACAGGTTAACCAGCAGCGAAGCGCCTGCATACAGAAGGCCGATGGTCAGACCGGCGATAACGACGGTGCGCACGAAGGCCTTGACGCCACCCTTAAGGTCGTTAAGGAACACGCCGACAGACTCAGCGCCGCCAACGCCCTGGATGATCCAGGCAAGCGTACCGAAGAAGCCCCACGCAGTTGCGAAGTTGCTCATGTCGGGAGCCATGTTAGCGGGAGTAGGAGCCGTAGCGAACTCAACGCCGCCAAAGGCAGCAGCCAGGGACAGCAGGATGAACACGGCGGTCAGGCCGAGAGCCGCGGTCGAACCGAAGGAGGAAATGGAGCCGATCCACTTAGCGCCCTTGGTCGAAACCCACGTGGCGATAGCAAAGACAACGATCTCGATAATGGTGATCCACAGCTGCGAAAGCTCGGCGTTGGCACCAAAGAACACGTAGCTCGCGTAGATGATGACGTTGGGCAGGACGGACGCAAAGAAGAACAGGTTAACGAACCAGTAGCTAAATGCCGTCAGGAACGCCCAGCGACCACCCATCGAGGTCTTAACCCATGCGTACACGCCCGACTCGGAGTCCTTGTTAAGGCCGACGAACTCGGCGGTAACCAGGGTATAGGGGACAAAGTACAAAAGCGTGGCGAAGAAGAACGACGGCGCGGCTGCTAAGCCGATGGCCGCGTTGTTGTTGATGATGTTCTTGATACCGAACACGGCGGCGACCGTCATGCCCAGCAGAGCGAACGAACCAATCGTTCCTCGTTTTTCAGAGCTCATAAGCCCTCCCAATCATCTATTAAATGTCATCTAAACCCGTCCGAGCTGCAAGTGCAAACACGGACGGCGCACCTGCTAAGGGGAATGGGGAAAAGGGAGTCAACAAAGCCATCCCCCCTTAACGGCGCGAAGCAAACGTCCAGGCGGACGAATACTACTTGTTGGGGAAGGAATAACCTTCGACCGTCACGTGCAGTACCACGACGCGGGGATCCGCGGCATCGGCCACGACACGGTAGGCCTCGTCAATTTCGACGACGGCAACGCCGCCGGCGGGAATCGTCACGGTCTCCCCCGCCCCCTCAAAGCGCTCGCGATCATCGATATCGCTGTAAGCGCGGGTGCAGGTGAGGCCTGCCTTGGGGGCAACCTCGACGGTCAGGTCGCCGTCGAGCGGAGCGAGCACGGCATGGTAGCGACGGTGACCGACCAGGTCGGCGGTTGCGGCCTCGCGGGCATAGACCCACCAGTACACCAGCGAGTCGCCGATGGAGTACGCCACATCGTGCTGCAGTTCAGAAACGCCGTCGAGCGCCTGGCCGGTACGCATCCACTTCTTGACGGACTTCATCTGAGCGTCGAAATCGGCGCGCGAGTTAAAGACATGCATGGCTTATGCCTCCTTAATGGGTGCCAGCGCCTGAGCCAAATCGGCAGACGTCAGCGGTCGCAGGGACACCTCAAAGCTGAAGCTCTCAAAACGGGTGCGATAGGAATCGAGCACCTCGGAACCCCAAGAGTTCGAGCCAAGGCCGAGCAGCTGGTCGTTGATGTTAACCGTGACCGTGTCGCCCGGAACAAGGTCGTAGACGTGCTTGGCATTATCAATAGCCTCGCAGCTATAGGGCCATGCCGAGAACGAGAACGGGTTGGAAGCGGCGTCGGCCGGACGAGTCACCAGCACGCCATCACCGTGGCTAGAGCGCAGGGCAACCCAGCGGGTACCCTCGCGGTTGGCACAGTCCTGAGGCATAACGTAGGGCGTGAACATGTCGTCGACCGTAGTGCGGTAATGACCGACCGGGTTGGCACGCAGCGAGTCCGGATAGTTCTCGCCCGGGCCGTGGCCATACCACTCGACGGCACGATCGCAACCGGGAACCTCAAAGGAGATGCCGATGCGCGGGATAATGTCCGAATAGTCGCCGTAGGGCTCGCCGGAAACCTTGAGGTCGACGCGACCGCTCGGAAGCACGGTGTAGACAAGCTCGACGCACATGCCGAACGCGCGGACGGGAGGAGCAATACGTTGGCTCACGGTAACGACGACCGCATTGCCGTCCTGCTTCCAAAAAACCTTGCGGGTGGACGTCTGCATTACATCAATGAAGTTGTCCTTCCACAGGGAGTCGTACTCCTGGGCGTGGTTGTCGACGAGCGGATGCCAAAAACCAACCTGGGGACCAGAGGCCATGACGTCACGGCCGGATGCCTTCCACTCGCTCACGGTGCCGTTTACCTTGCTGAAGGTCAGCTCGCCGTTGAGGGAGTGAATGCGAATCTCCTGCTCGGTCTCCTCGACCGTAAGCTCAGGACGAGTGGGAGCCGCAATGGCCGGCGCCGGATGGTTTGCGATGGCAAACTGGTTTGCGCCCAGTTGGAACATCGGCTCGCACCAGACGTGAGCGGCCATGGTGTAGGCGCGCACAGTCAGCAGGGTCTCGCCTACCGCGGCCTCGTGAATCACCAGCGGAAGCTGGACGGACTCACCGGGGGCAACCGCACCGGGCATGAGCGTCTTGCGGCAGACCACGTCGCCGTCCACCAGGGTCTCCGCCGACAGGCAAACATCCTCGAGGGTGGTAAACCAGCGCTTGTTGGTGACAGTCAGCTCGCCCGCCTCGGCGTCATAAGCCATGCGAACCGGGCAGATGACCTGGCCGTACTCGGTAAGGCCCGGGCTCGGCTGCTGCCAGGGGAACACCATGCCATCGATGCAGAAGTTGCTGTTGTTGGGGTAATCGCCGTTGTCGCCGCCATACATATCGTAGGCAATGCCGTCCTCGGTCACAGCAGCCAGACCGTGGTCGCACCATTCCCAGATAAACTGGCCTTGGATGCAATCCCAGCGATCGAAGACCTCCTGATACTCGGACAGGCCTCCGGGGCCGTTGCCCATGGAGTGACCGTACTCGCAATTGATGCGCGGCTTGGGGAACGGATGCTCACCAAAGTCGTTCATCTGCGACACACGGGAGTACATCGTGGAAATGACGTCGACGGTATCGGCGTTGCGGTCCTCCTCGTAGTGGACCGGACGACCATCGAGCTCGTGAGCCTTGGCGTACATCGCGCGGATGTTGCAGCCATAGCCGCTCTCGTTGCCCAGCGACCACATGATGATGCACGCGTGGTTGCGCTCCTGCATCACCAGGCGCTCAATACGGTCGACGTAGGCCGGCTCCCATGCCGGGTCGTCAGTAACCAGGGCGATGTTGCCGATATTCTCGAAGCCGTGGCTCTCCATATCGGTCTCGGCGACCAGCATGATGCCATACTCATCACACAGCTCGTAGAAGCGCGGGTCATTGGCATAGTGAGAGGTGCGCACTGCGTTGATGTTGTGCTGCTTCATGAGCTCCAGGTCGCGGCGTATGCGATCGAGGCCCACGGCGCGGCCCTTGTGATCGTCGTGATCGTGGCGGTTGACGCCATGCATTTTAAAGTAAGTGCCGTTGAGGTAGATATGATTGCCCTCGACCGTCACCTCGGCAAGACCCTGGCGATGCGGGACGTACTCGCTCACCTTGTCGTCGTCGTAGACCTCAAACGTAAGATCGTAGAGGAAGGGGTCCTCGGGATTCCAGAAGTGGGCATCGGTCACGCTGCACTCGGCATGGCTGTCGACGCACTCACCCGTAGCCACCACGTTCTCGCCATCGCTGAGCGTAAACACAACGCGGGAAGCGCCCTCGGCAACCGTATCGAGCGTGATCAGAGCGGCATCGCCCTCGCGGTGCGTGCGGAACCTAAAGTCGACCAGGTGCGCGGCGGGACGCTGCATAAGGTACACATCGCGGAAGATGCCCGAGGCCCACCACATGTCCTGATCCTCGATATAGCTGCCATCGCTGTACTGCAGGACCTTGACCGCAAACAGGTTGTCGCCCTCGACGAGCGCGTCGGTCACGTCGAACTCGGCAGACAGGCGCGAACCCTTGGTCATGCCGATATACTGACCGTTGACGTACAGCTCGCCATAGCTCTCGATGCCGTCGAAGCGAATGATCTCGCGAGCGCCGGCAGGAACGGCGGGAAGGTTGACGATGCGCTGGTAGACGCCCGTGGGGTCGTCGGAGGGAACGAACGGCTGATCAACCGGGAACGGGAAACCCTCGTCGGTGTAGGCAAGGTTGCCATAGCCGTCCACCTGCCACAGGTGCGGAACCTCCACGTGATCCCACTCGGGCTTGTACGTGGAGAGTTCCTCGTTGGAGACGGCAGCGGGGCCCTCAAAGAGGCGGAACTGCCACGAGCCGGACAGCTGGACAAACCCGCGCGACAGCTCGCGGCTGTACGTTGCAGCGAGATCGGCGGTCTCGTAACCCATAAAGTACGCATGGGGTGCCAGGCGGTTCCTGTGGGTGAGCGCTTGGTTTTCCCAATCGTTAATGGCGTCCATGGTGATGCTCCTTCATCATCGTAGTGATTCTTGTGCAACCGGTTGTCCTTATCTTACGGGCGATGCAAAATACTGTGCAACCGGTTGTCCGCTGAACGGTCGATTTGGCCGGGTTAACGGTGCAACCGGTTGTACAATCGCAACACTTATGTCACCCTGAGTATCGAAACTCAGCACAAGACATCGTTCTTAAGCTCGTAGGCAACCTCCACGCCCGCTGATATCTCACCCACACGAGACGTATTCGATTTCGGCTTGGTTGCAAAACGACACCGGTCACCGGATATCATGAACGCTGTTCAGGCGCACTATAGTAAGCTGTATCCGCACTAGCCCGTATCAGTGACAACATCGACCGCATTTTCCAGGAGACGCCATGACACAACCAGTTCGCACCGCACCTACGCTTGCCGAGGTTGCCGCAGCTGCCGGCGTGTCGCGCTCCACGGCATCGCGCGCCCTCAACGATTCGCCCCGCATTAGCGAGGAAACCAAAAAGCGCGTCCGCGCGGCGGCCAAGGAAGTCAATTTTGTCCCCAACGCTCGTGGCCGAGCGCTCGCTGTCGGGCGCACGGAAATCATCGCCGTGCTCGTGACCGAGCCTCTGAGTGAACTCTTCAGCGACCCCACCTATAGCGAGTTTTTGAGCGGCATTACCGAGGAACTGTCGGAGTCGTCCTATCTGCCCGTTATCTTGCAGGCGTCTTCTACGCATGAGCGCAACCGCGCACGCGAGCACTTTGAGCGCCGCTCGTTCGACGCCGTGATCGACGTCTCTCCCTACAAAGGCAGCGAGCTGCTCGAGGTGCTGCGCGAGCTGGGCGTACCCACCGTGTTGTGCGGCCAGCTCGAGGGCCACCCCTATCGCGATGTGTTCTCGACGGTCTACTCTGACGACGAAGAGGGCGGACGCTTTGCGGCACTCGCCATGAAGGGGCGCGGCCGCAAAGATATCGTCGCCGTGTTGGGACCGCAAGACAACCCCGCTGTTGTCGACCGCCTGCGCGGCTACCGCGCCGTCTTGGGCGAAGACCTCCCAGACGCAAACGTTATCTATACCGGCTGGAACAGCGGAGACGGCTATCAGGCCATGCACCTGATTCTCGCGCGCAAGATTGCTTTCGATGGCGTGCTCTGCGGATCGGACCGTATCGCGGCTGGCGTCATCACCGCACTCAACGAGGCAGGCCTATCCGTTCCTGCGGACGTTTCTGTCGTCGGCTTCGACGATCACGAGATTGCGACGCGCTGCGTCCCCGCGCTCACGACCGTCCGCCAGCCCCTGCGCGAAGAAGGCCACATGGCCGCCAACATTGCGCTCGACATGATCAAGGGTGCCGAGCCTACCACCTCCGTGATGCACATGCAGCTGATCCAGAGAGACTCGCTATAAGAAACTGGGGCAGGCTTTCTGCCAGACAGTTGTTGCGGAAAGCCTGCCCCGTTTTGAGCGCTCATTCTGGGGCACAGTTTCCGTTAGACAGCTCAACCGGGGTAGCGCACAGAGATGTGGTGTAAGAGGCGGGGCATGCCCCGCCTCCGCCCTTTCAAGAAAGGACGGGGACACCGCCTAGAATTCGTCGTTGGAGTAATGAAGGTGACGAATGGAA
>CABUSE010000037.1 GCA_902494135.1 uncultured Collinsella sp.
GCCATGTTTAAGGTCGAGCTCGAGAACGGTCATTCGGTTCTGTGCAACATTTCTGGCAAGATCCGAATGAATTACATCCGCATTCTCCCCGGTGACAGGGTTGTCGTGGAGCTTTCCCCGTACGACCTGACCCGCGGCCGCATCACCTATCGCTATAAATAGCGGCACGCATACACGCACTCTATTTCCGGCTGCAGGCTTAGCTCAACCTACGGTCGGATTGTGTGTGAAGACCAGCCATAGTTTTAAACGCCTGCGGCTGGGCGAGTAGATAGTAGGGAAGTAGTTTGAGCGCTACCGAAAGGAAGAACGATGAAGGTACGTCCTTCGGTCAAGAAGATGTGCGATAAGTGCAAAATCATTAGGCGCCATGGCAAGGTCCTCGTCATTTGCGAGAACCCCCGTCATAAGCAGCGTCAGGGTTAAGAGAGGAGACTACGTTGGCCCGTATTAATGGTGTCGACCTCCCGCGTGAGAAGCGCGTTGAGATCGGTCTGACCTACATTTACGGCATCGGCCGCACCACTGCGACGAAGATTTGCGTCGAGTGCAACGTTAACGTGGATACGCGCGTTAAGGACCTCACCGAGGATGAGGTTAACGCCATCCGCGATTATATCGACAAGAACCAGATCATGGTTGAGGGCGACCTCCGCCGTGAGCGCAACCAGAACGTCAAGCGCCTTATGGACATCGGCTGCAACCGCGGCCTTCGTCACCGCAAGGGCCTCCCGGTCCGCGGCCAGCGCACCCACACTAACGCTCGTACCCGCAAGGGCCCGAAGCGTCAGATCGGTGCTAAGAAGAAGAAATAAGGAGCGCTAGATAGATGGCTACTGCTAAGAAGAACGTTCGCGCTGCCCGTCTGAAGCGCGCGGACCGTAAGAACATTTCCGTGGGCCAGGCTCACATTCGTTCTACGTTCAACAACACGATCGTTTCGATCACCGATCCCCAGGGCAACGTCATTTCCTGGAAGTCGGCTGGCCAGGTGGGCTTCAAGGGCTCCCGTAAGTCCACGCCGTTCGCTGCCCAGATGGCTGCCGAGGCTGCTGCCAAGCAGGCCATGGAGCACGGTATGAAGAAGGTTTCCGTCTTCGTCAAGGGCCCCGGCTCCGGTCGTGAGACCGCCATCCGCTCCCTCCAGGCTGCTGGCCTCGAGGTCTCGAGCATCCAGGACAAGACCCCCATTCCGCACAACGGCTGCCGCCCCAAGAAGCGTCGCCGCGTGTAACTGAAAGGATCGTATCAATATGGCAATCGACAGGACTCCTGTTCTTAAGCGCTGCCGTCAGCTCGGGATCGATCCCGCTGAGCTCGGTTACAGCAGCAAGAAGGAATCTATCCGTCAGCCCAAGCGCCGTCGCAAGGAATCTGAGTACGGCATGCAGCTGCGCGAGAAGCAGAAGGTCAAGTTCATCTATGGCGTTCTGGAGAAGCAGTTCCACGGCTACTTCAACAAGGCCCGCAAGATGAACGGCGTCACCGGTGAGAACCTCATGATCATCCTTGAGTCTCGCCTCGACAACGTCGTCTTCCGTCTTGGCTTCGCCCGCACCCGCAAAGAGGCTCGTCAGTCCGTCCGTCACGGTCACTTCACCGTGAACGGCAAGCGCGTGGACATCCCGTCCTACCGCGTCAAGGCCGGCGACGTCGTCGCTGTCGGCGAGAAGTTCCGTGACCTCCTCCCCATCAAGGAGGCCCTGATTTCCTCCGAGCGCTTTGAGGTCCCTGGCTGGCTCGAGGTCGATATCGAGAAGCTGTCTGGTAACGTGCTCGCTCTGCCGACGCGTGAGCAGATCAGCGGTGATATCAACGAGCAGCTCATCGTCGAGCTCTACTCTAAGTAGTCCATCCGGGCTGCTGAGGCTGGAGGTAATACATGTCAGAATTCATTAGGCCTCAGGTTCAGGTCGAAGAGATCAACGAGACGTCTGCTCGTGTCTCCGTCGAGCCGCTCGAGCGTGGTTACGGCGATACGCTGGGTAACTCCCTTCGTCGCGTTCTTCTGTCCTCGCTCGAGGGTGCCGCCGTCGAGGCTATTCAGATCGATGGTGCGCAGCACGAGTTCATGACCATCCCTAACATGGTCGAGGATGTCACCGACATCGTCCTGAATGTCAAGGGTCTTGTCTTCAGGGCTCTCGGCACGACCGACGAGGCGACCGCCACCATCTCGGTTGACGGCCCCTGCGAGGTCACCGGTGCGGACTTCTTTATTCCGTCCGAGTTTGAGCTGGTTAACCCCGAGCAGCACATCGCTACGCTCACCGAGGGTGGCCATCTCACCATGAGCATGCGCATCGGCTATGGCCGCGGCTATGTTTCTGGCGAGGCCAACAAGCGCGACAACGATCCCATCGGTGTGATCCACGTCGACTCGCTGTACTCGCCGGTTTCCCGTTGCGCCAAGCTCGTTGAGGCTTGCCGTGTCGGTCAGCACACCGACTACGACCGCCTTGTCCTCGAGATCGAGACCAACGGCTCCATCGCCCCGCGCGACGCCGTGGTCCAGGCTGCCAATATCATCAACCAGCATATGGCCGCTTTTATGAACCTTGCCGAGACCCCCGAGGTCGAGGAGGAGGCTTCGATCTTCGCTCCCGAGGTCACCAACGACAACGCCGAGCTGGACAAGCAGATCGAGGATCTGGACCTTTCCGTCCGTTCCTACAACTGCCTTAAGCGCGCCAGCATTCACTCGGTCCGTCAGCTCGTTGAGTTCTCGGAGAACGATCTGCTCAACATCCGTAACTTCGGTGTTAAGTCGATCGAGGAAGTGAAGGACAAGCTTGAGTCCATGGGCCTGAGCCTGAAGGCTTAATGCTTCGCATATTTGAGGAGAAACTAGACCATGCGTCACAACGTTAAGAAGGGCCTGAAGCTCGGCACCGATGCGAGCCACACCAAGGCCATGAAGAAGAGCCTTGCTAAGGCCCTCTTCGAGAACGACCGCATCAAGACCACCGAGACTCGCGCTAAGGCGCTGCGTTCGGTCGTCGACCCGATCATCACTTGGGCCAAGAAGGGCGACCTGCACTCTCGTCGTCTGGCTATCGCCAAGCTCGGCGATAAGCAGCTCGTTGCCGAGATCTTCGACAAGGCTGCCCAGGGCATGTGGCAGGACCGCAACGGCGGTTACACCCGCATCATGAAGCTCGGCAACCGCAAGGGCGACAACGCTCCCATCGTTATCGTGGAGCTCGTCACCGAGCCTTGCACGCCTAAGGCCAAGAAGGCTGCTCCGGCCCCCAAGAAGGCCGCTGCTCCCAGGAAGGTCGAGGCCGTCGAGGAGGCTCCTGCTGAGGAGACCGCTGAGTAGACTTTCCGTCTACATAGGCTATATTCGAGGGGTACGTTCGCGTACCCCTCTTTTTTTGTCGCGATACCGTTACTTGTTTGTTGGGAGCGCCCATGACTGCCCCGTCTGATTTCAATTCGATTTCCGAGCTTGACGCCACGCTCGTATTTCGTGTGGCCTATGATGGCTCGTCGTATAGCGGATTTGCCGAGCAGCCGGGACAGACGACGGTTGCGGGCGAGCTACGTCGAGCCATCGAGACGCTGCTTCGCCGCCCGATCGATTTGACGTGCGCGGGGCGTACCGATGCCGGCGTGCATGCCGTGGCTCAGTACATCAGCGTTCCCGTAACGGACGCTGAGCTCGCGTGTACGCGCCGTAGGTGGCTGCGGGCTATGGATGCCCTGCTGCCCAAAGATATCGCCATAAACGAGGTTTACAGGGCCCGTAAGGGCTTTTCTGCGCGCTTTGACGCGCGCTCTCGCACTTACACCTATCGCATTGCCGATCGTGATGCGCGGCCCGTGCTGTCACGCGGTGCTGTGTGGTGGCATCGCTATCCCCTCGACGTCGATGCGATGGCGGCCGCCTGCCCTGCGCTTTTGGGCGAGCAGGACTTTAAAAGCTTTTGCAAGGTTGCCTCTGCCGTGGGCAAACCTACGCACCGCTGCGTAATGCGCGCCGAGTTTGGCCATGAGGTTGCGTTTGGCGAGGACATCCTGACGTTTACCATCGAGGGCAATGCGTTTCTGCATTCGATGGTCCGTACGATCGTTGGCACGCTTGTCGAGATTGGCATGCATCGCCGTGAACCCGAGTGGATGCGCGAGGTCATCGATGCTTGCGATCGTACCGCTGCGGGCCCCACGGCTCCTGCCTGCGGCCTTACGTTTATGGGCGTGGATTACGATCCCGCCGAGCTTGTCGTGCTCGACTAGGGGAGGGCTCGACGCGCCGTTCGTCGGCACCTGTCATCTGTGGGCTGCGCGTGTGCAACATCTGTTCTTGGCGTGCAGTGCAACTGGTGTCTCATTGCTTTTATTGCCGGGGTGTACCATGAACGACAGTTTGATTCATTGCTGTCGAGAGGACGGATAACTTGGTTCGACGTGGCTCGCATCCGCGACTTTCGGTGATCCTTGTAGTAGAAGGTTCGCCCAGCTATGCGATGCGTGCGCTCGAGAGTATCCAGAACCAAGACCTCTATGATTTGCAGATTGTCGTTGTCTGCCGCGATGCTGCGCCTGGTGTGCGCCATTCGCTTCAAGTTGCTGCCGACAGGGACATCCATATTGATTTGATTGACGTCGAGGACGCGAAGCGCGGCGCTTGTCTTCGTGCCGGTTTTGATGCCTCGCGCGGCTCTCAAATCATCGCCATGAACGCCGATGAGTGGTTTGCTCCGCAGGCCCTTTCCAAGATGGTCGATATCGCGTGCGATACTGCGGCAGACATTGTGCTCCCCTCGGTGTCGCTCGATCGATACGATGCGCATCGCGAGCGTCATTCGCGCGTCTTGGATGCTGCCTCTATTGCCATAGAAGACGAGTCTTCTATGGTGGCCGGGCTGCCTCAGTTGATTTTGGGCGGCCTAGTCGCTCAGACCTCTGGCGTGATGTATAGCCGTCCGCTGTTTGAAGCATGCCTGTCGCGTGGCAAGGCGTACCGTACGGTTGAGTTTATGGCTTATGCGCTCTCGCAGGCACGATTCGTGTCCGGCTGCGGCGACGCTTGTTTCCACGCGGTGGCACCTAAGCTTACAGATGCCTTTGATCCCACCATGTATGCCAGGATATCCGATGACACTCGAGCGCTCGACGAGCTTGCGGACTCACTCTCGGAAGCAGATAGCGGTGGTCGGCTCAAGCTGGCAAGCCAAAAGTTCTACTTCGCCGGACTGGTCGCCTGCATCGAGAATTTGTGTCTGAGCCCGCATGGAGTGTCGTCAATCGAGCGTTCCGCCCGCATGCGTGATATGCTCGAGGCGCCTCGAACCCGTCAGATGGTCGCCGCGCTCAAGGATAACCATCGGGGACTCGGTCTGTTGTTTGGGCCGATCGCCAGCGCCAAGCCCGCGCGCTGCGTGATGTGTACGCATCTGGCAGCTTTTCTTAACCGGACGGGCGCAAAAACCGCCTAAACGGCTCATTTCGAAACAAATTTGCATAGAATTGTTTCGAAATGCGTTCTTATACACAAAAGCCTTCAAATAGCGTTAAACTATTCAATCACTGATTGATTGTCTCCGCCATCTTTTGGAGAGAGGGTTTGTATGGCTAAAAAACGCAATGGGCGCCAGGATGCCATTAGAGATATTGTGCGCAATAAGGACGTCCGCACGCAGCGCGTGCTGGTCGATGAGCTCCGCGCTATGGGCTTTGATTGCACGCAGGCGACTGTCTCTCGCGATATTGCCGATATGGGGCTGCGTAAGCTCCCTGAGGGCATCTATGTTCTGGCAGAGGACCTGCACCTGCAGCGTATGGTTTCCGAGCTCGTAACGGGCGTTCTGCGCACCGATAATCTGGTTATGATTAAGGCTCAGCCTGGCACGGCTTCCGGCATCGCCGCCGCTGTTGATGCGGCAGAGCTGCCCGATGTGCTTGGCTCGCTTGCCGGCAACGATACGATTTTGGTTATTGCCCAGACGGCCGAGGACGGCGAGCGTCTTGAGGCGCTGATCAATAAGCTGAGCAATTCTCGCAAGTAGGCGTGCGGGTCGTGCGCTCGGCACTGTGCGCGCTGACATAGTGGCTTGTAAAGGGTGTCGACGTTGGTCGGTACCCCCTTTTTTGTTTGCCGGTATAAAGACCGCCCACCAGGTCGCTTTAAACTAAAAGGCCCCCGAGCAGTTTAATAAGCTGCTCGGGGGCCTTGTTGTTTATGGCCGGATGATTTCTAGCCGACCGTATCGTCAGGCGTGGGCGAGGGGTCGGGAGTGGGCGTGGGCGTAGGCGTGCCGCCATCGCCGCCGGTCGACCCACCAGTGGAGCCGCCCGTCGAGCCACCGGTCGTACCGGTGCCGCCGGTGGTGTCGCCGCCCGTGGTCTCGGTGGTCGTGGTCGTCGTGGTGGTCGTTGTGGTGGTTTCCTCTTCGTCTTCGTTCTCGTCCTTGTCCTTGTCGTCGTTCTCCGTCTTCTTGGTGTTGTTGGTGCCGTAGAACTTCCAGACGCTGTTGTTCTTATAGGTGGGCGCCGTTCCGGTCGCAAACTCCTCGCGCTCGGTACCGGTCAGAACGGTGTTCATAAACCGCTTAAAGACAGGCAGGTTGGTGCTGTCGCCCAGCAGGTCCGTGCCGTACTTTTGGATGGGGATCTCGCCCGCGGAATAGCCGGTCCACAGGGCGCACGCCAGCTGCGGGGTATAGCCGCAGAACCACAGATTGGTGGTGTTGTCGGTGGTGCCCGTTTTGCCGGCATAGGGCTGGTTGACGCTCAGGGCACCGGCAGCACCCGTACCGCCGCCCTGCATGACGCCGGACAGAACATCGGTGACCGCGGCGGCCTCGCCCTCGGTAAGCACCTGTGAGGGATTGTCCGTGTGCTGGTACAGCACCGAACCGGTACGAGAGTCAATCTCGGTGATGGCGATCGGCTGGCGGTAGTAGCCGCCGTTGGCAAACGTCGCGTAGGCGGCGGCCATCTCGAGCGGCGAGATCGAGCCGGTGCCGAGCGTCATGACGGGAACGTCCTCGATGTTGTCCTTGGCGGGATCGATGCCGAGCTTTTTGACGAGCGAGATGATCTTGCTGTTGCCGACGGCTTCCGCCACCTGGATGTAGCCGGTGTTGGAGGAGTACGCCGTTGCCTGCTTGAGCGTGATGTTGCCATAGCTATGGTTGGCGTAGTTTTGGACCTCGGTCGTGGTGCCCTTGGCCTTGAGCGGCGAGTTGCAGTTGAGGGTGACGTTGGGGTTCATGCCGTTTTGGATGGCAGTTGCCAGCGTAAAGGCCTTAAAGGTGGAGCCGACGGGACGCTTAGCCGTGGCATGGTTTACGTGGTTCTCGTCGGCGTTGTAGTCGTAGCCGCCCACCATGCACTTGATGTAGCCGGTCTTGGGGTCGACGACGACCATGCCCATGTCCAGGCCGTCGAGTGAGAGTGTGTCGAGCTGCTCGCGGACGGCATTCTCTGCCACCTGCTGCATCGTGGGGTCGATGGTGGTCTTGACGGTCAGGCCGCCCTTAAAGAGCACGTCGGTCGAGAACTCCTGCTCCAGCAGCTGCTTAACATAGGCGACAAAGTAGGGCTGCGAGTATACGTCGACGCCGCTGCCCGAAATCTCGGTCACGTTGAGGGTGATGGGCTCGGCCTGTGCGGCATCGTGCTCCTCCTGCGTGATGTGGCCCAGGCGCAACATGTTGTCAAGGACCTTGTTGCGACGGGACAGCGCCAGGTCGGGGTTGACCGTGGGGTCGTACTGCGAGGGTGAGTTAGGAAGGCCGATCAACAGTGCGGCCTCGCTCAGGGTGAGGTCGGCGGCGCTCTTGGACAGATAGGTTTCGGCTGCGGCCTCGATGCCGTAGGCGCCGTGGCCGTAGTAGATGGTGTTGAGGTACATCATGAGGATCTCGTCTTTGGAGTACATGTCCTCCATCTTGACGGCGATGTAGGCCTCGCGCACCTTACGCTCGATGGTCGAGTCGAACTGCTCCTCCTGCAGAATGGTGTTGCGCACCAGCTGCTGGGTGATAGTCGAGGCGCCTTCGTGCCCGCCGCCGAGGGTTGCCACCGCAGCACGCGCGATACCCCACAGGTCGATACCGCCGTGCTCGTAGAAGCGCTCGTCCTCGACGTCAACGGTGCCCTGCAGCACGTAGGGGGAGACCTCGTCCTTGGTGATGGACTTGCGGTTTTGCGTGTAGAAGCTCGCGATCTTGTTGCCGTTGCAGTCGACGATCTCGGTGGGCTCGCTCACCAGATACGCGTTGGCGTCGGTGTAGTCGGGCAGATCGGACAGCCAGCGGTTGACGTTGCCGACCATGCCGATGCCAAATGCCACGCCCGCAATCAGCAGAAAGCCCAAAAACGAGAGCAGGATTATGGGCAGAGCATGCGTCTTTGAACGGCTGCGTCCCTGTCGTTGGCGAGGACCCATATATTGACCTCCAGGTATGTCGTGCCGGACGGTGGATGTGCCGTCGGGGCAGGATGGACATAAGTTATTACACGATAAACCAAACGGGGCGCGCGAGGCCTCGTGTATGCTGGAAGACGGCATTTTTCAGAGTGAATGCATACCTTGGTAGGGAGTTTGCCGATGGCGATTCGGACGATGGGGCCGAGCGGACAATACGAGACTGGATTGGATGCTGCCGGTGCGGCGCTGCCCGAGCTGCTGGCGCCGGCGGGCGGGCTCGACCAGATGCTTGCGGCCATCGCCGCGGGTGCCGATGCCATCTATGCGGGGTTGGGCGGCTTTAACGCCCGTGTGAGCGCCCATGGCTTTACGGATGACGAGTTTGCGCGCGGTTGTGCCGTGGCGCATGCCCATGGCGTGCGTGTGTACGTGACGCTCAACGTGTTCGTGTTTGACGATGAGTTGTCCGACGCGGTGGCGTTGGGAGCTCATGCACTGGAGCTGGGCGCCGATGCTCTGATTGTCGCCGATGCCGGGTTGGTCTGCGCGCTGCGCGCGGCGATTCACGGGGTCGAGATTCACCTGTCCACGCAGGCGGGCGCTCATAGCGAGGGTGCCGTGCGGCTTGCCGCCGATGAGCTGGGGGTCGAGCGCGTGACGACGGCACGCGAGCTGACGGTCGACGAGATTGCGGCACTATGTGCCACGGGCGTGCCCATCGAGGTATTCTGCCACGGTGCGATTTGCATCGGCTATTCGGGGGCGTGCGAGTTCTCGGCCCTGCGGCGTGGGCGCTCGGCGATGCGCGGCGACTGCACGCAGCCGTGCCGTCTGGCGTACGACCTGGTGGACGAGGCGGGGCAGAGCGTTGTCGCCGTCGAGGGAGATCGCCTGCTGTGTCCGCGCGACTATCTGGGTATTGCGCATCTGCCCGAGCTTGTAGATGCCGGCGTGGCGTCGCTCAAGATCGAGGGGCGCATGAAGAACCCCGATTACGTATTCAACGTGGTGCGGGTGTGGCGCCGGGCACTCGATATGCTGTGCGACGGCGCGTGGGACCCCGGTGCCGTGGAAGAGCTTGAGCGCGAGCTGGGAAGGTCGTTTAACCGTGGGTTTACCGATGCGTACCTGCGAGGGCGTTCGGGTGCCGAGCTGATGAGCTTTGAGCGCGCAATTAACCAGGGCGTGCGCGTGGGGCGCTTGGTCGCTGTGGGCCACGAAGAGGTGACCGTTGAGCTCGATGCCGCCGTGGCGGCGGGTGACACGCTCGAGATTCGGTTCTATCCGGGTGCCGACGCGCGTCCCGATGTGCCCAAGCGCTGGCCGCAGGTGTCCTGTCCGGTGGATGCCGCAGCGGGGGAGCGCGTCGTCGTGCATTGCAAGCGTAAGGTGGACGCGGGCTGCGAGGTATACCTGATTCGCAGCGCCGGCGTGTTGGGGCAAACGGCGGCGGTGTTGGAGTGCATGCGGGCCGAGGCGGATGCGATTGCGCCCGTTGCGCGTGCCGTTGAGGTGCTGCCCTTTGAGGACGTTGCGGTGGATGGCGGTGCGTCGACGGAGTTGGTGGAGTGCGTGGTTCCCGCTCGCATGGTTTTTGCTTGGCGGCTGATGGATGCCGACCCGCGCGGAGAACTCGATTTGTCCGACGCCGTTGTGGTGCTTGACGAAGTGTGCCGCACGGGTGGCGCTGACTGGACCCGCTCACTGATACAGCGTGCCGGGCGCGTCGTCTGCCGCAACCTGGGACAGGTGGTGATCGCTCGCGAGCTGGGCGTGACGTTTGACGTGGCGGCGCCGGTGTTCTGCGCGAATCGGGCCACGCTTACCTGGCTGCGCGGACTCGGTGCGGGGCGGGTGTACTTGCCGGCCGAGCTTGTCACCGACGACGCGGAGCGTGTTGCCGAGCTTGCCGCTTGTCCTGGTGTCTTGGGGCCCGTCGACGCCGATTGCCCCGAGCTCATGGTGTGCGAGCACTGCCTGCTGACCGCCGAGGGCGTCTGCGCTACGGATGCGACGGGGCGGGTCCATTGTCGTGACTGCTCGCGCCGTCAGCAGGCGCGCTTTTTGGTCGAACGTGACGGCACAAGTCTGCCGGTCGCCGTTGACGCGTGCGGCAGGACGAGGATTTTCCTGTCGTAGGTGCCGCGTCGCGTCAGTTTGTTATCATATGAGAGTTTATGGACTTCCAGCACCGCCGTATCCGGTGAGGGTGCTATAGCAAAAGGAGGATACCCAATGCTGTCTGTTGACGAGCAAATGCGTATCATCACCTCGGGCGCCGCGCAGATCGTTCCCGAGGCCGACCTTCGCAAGAAGCTTGAGAA
>CABUSE010000038.1 GCA_902494135.1 uncultured Collinsella sp.
ATGATGGACAGGCCCCAGTCGACCGCAAAGGTCTGGATGAGCTTGAGCAGCTCGAAAAGGATGTTAACGATCCAATCCCACATGTAAGTTTTCCTCCGATAGCGAGTGCCCGCTAGGGCACAGGGTCATAACCGCCGACGTGCAGGGGATTGCAGCGAGCGATGCGCCTCACGGCAAGCCAGCAGCCTCTCAAAACACCGTACTTCTCAATCGCCAGGATGGCGTATTGAGAGCACGTTGGATAATAAATGCAGGCGTCAGGCAATAAGGGCGAAATAACCTGTTGATATATGCGAATAGGAGCGATGGCAACACGTCGCAAAACGTGATTGCTCATCGCTCCTCCCCGGCAACGCCGGCGCGTTTCATAAGCGAACGCAATGCCTTGTCCATCTCCTGCGGCGAGGAAACCCTCGTCTTGGGAGTTGCAAACAAGATGATGTCATAACCCGCAACGGGAAATCCGCAGCTGCGGGCGGCCTCGCGCATCACACGCTTAGATCGGTTGCGCACGACAGCACAACCGAGTCGTTTAGCACCAACGAAGGCGACCCTTCCGGAGTCGCCTTCGCCAACCGATTCACATATGGTCATTCGAATCAGAGGGTGATTGAAACGACGCCCCTGACTGAACACATGCTCGAAATCTTGCCGAGACTTAATAGTCTTCATGCGAGATGTGTGTATCGCTGCTAGACAGTGAGACGCTTGCGGCCCTTGGCGCGACGACGGGCGAGCACGGCACGACCACCCTTAGTGGCCATACGGGCACGGAAGCCATGGGTCTTGGCACGCTTACGCTTATTAGGCTGATACGTACGCTTCATCTTAAGTTCCTCCTGCTGCATTTCGAGTGTCCGCGGGGACGCGGACGCAGATATAGACACGTGAGCTTGAAGATTGTAGGGAAATCAATGTTCAAATGTCAAGAAATCAAAGGTAAAAGGTTGCGCAGTTCACACGGTTCCCCCATAAGCCAAGCTCGATTTAGCGGTGCATGGCAACTTTTCATGATATTTCATCGAGTTTTCAACAGGTCATGTTGGCAATGTTGAGAACTTTTCGTCCGTTTTCCAAAGTTTTCAACAGGTTTTGAAAGTTTGTCGAAAGATGAGAAACATTGCACGGTGAGCTACTATTTGTTCGAAACCTTTTGGAAGATTGCGAGCGGCATGTCTGACGACTTTTACACCATGGTCGATTCCGGAGACCCGGCACCCGACAACGAGCACATCACCGGCGTGCGCGAAGAGCGTGACGAAGGTGAACAGACGACAACGCAGGCGCCAAAAGCCATGTACGCCGCGCGCATCGCCGTCTATGACGACATGCTGTCGACACCGCGTGTGATCGTCATCGATCCGCAAGATGTCCGCACGTATTTGGAAGAGACGACCAACACCGTCTACCAGTGCATGAAAGAACAAGGTGGCCATATCTCGCTCATGGTCATCCGCGAGATTGTCGAAAACTTTATCCACGCACACTTTGCAGAGCCCATCATCTCGATTCTGGACGGCGGAGACACCATCCGCTTTGCTGACCAAGGACCCGGCATCGACGACAAGGAACGCGCTTTCGACTTTGGCGTTACCAGCGCAAACAGCAAGATGAAGCGCTATATCCGTGGAACCGGAGCAGGGTTTCCCATGGTGCAGGAGTATTTGGAAAACGCCGGCGGTGCCGTATCCATCGAGGACAACATGGGCAACGGCACCGTGGTTACGGTAAGCCTGAACCCTAAACGCGTGCAGGAAATCGAGCGTGCCGGCGGACGCGGTGCTGCCGTGCGGCCCGAGACGGAGCAGCCCACATATCCCCTGCCGGGAGCTTTTGCGCAGCAGCCCATGGCAACGCAGCAGATGCAGCCCCCCGTGGGGCAGATGCAGCAGCCCGGAATGCTTCCCACACAAGAGCCCCAGGCGGCATCTATGTCGATGACGCCAAACATGCCAGAGGCCATGCCGCTGGCAGATCAGGATGCAGCAGCAATGCAGCAGGCGACGGGGGCACCGGGTGGCCAGCAAATGGGCTATCAGCCGTACCAACGGGGATATCCATATCAGCAGATGCCGCCACTGGGGTATGGCCAGCAGTTCCCGCAGCAGTACCAGCAGGGATATCAGCAGCCGTACCAGCAGATGCCGCAGCAGCAGTACAACCCCTGGGCCCAACAGATGCCTCTGCAGCCTTACCAACAGTGGCCTCAAAGTTTTCAACAGCAAATGCCGCCGATGCAGAGTTCTCAACAACCAGCAGCTCAAATGATGTATCCTAATGCAGCAAATCAGTATGCGCAGCCACAACCGGACGTGTTCGTAAGCGATCGCGGCAACGCCGCGCTGGGCTATCTGGCGCAAAATCAAGCGTGCGGTGCAACCGATCTGGCGAGGGCGTTTGGAAACTCGGCCCCCACTTGGTCACGCACGCTCAATGACTTGGCGCAGGCCGGCTTGGTCATCAAGCATGGCCAGAAATACCATCTGACCGAACTCGGCGCCGCTCGCGTGCGAGCTCAGAGCTAAAGAACGGGAGAGACAGTGGACGAGGAAGCAAGCATCATCCTGGGGGATGCCATCGCCTTTTGCCAGCGCGACGGCCAAGATGCACGCCTCATCAACATGCTGGGGCAATCGCGGGCCATAAGCCTGACCGAAGATACGCTCACGATCGAGGCCCCCTCGCGCTTTGCCATCGCGCAGCTCAAAAAGCATCAGCCGACTATTGAGGCCTATCTGGAAGAAATCGCCTTTGCACCGATCGCGCTCGACATCGTGGCACCGCAAGGCGCCGCAACGGAATCCGCTGCCGCGACGGCGCCCGCCACGGCTCCCGCCGCTTCCCCGGCGGCACCGACCTCCGCAGGCGACGTGCCGACAATCGAGCACCAGCACAGCGATGTTTCCCGTGAAACCATGGCACCGTTGCCGACCGCGGCGGCGACGTCAACGAACGCACCCGTCACGCACATGCCTATCGCTCACGACGCAGCGGCGGGCGCGGATTCGGGCATTGCAATCAAGAACACGCTCTCGGCCGATGATTTTCGTCGCATGATGAACCAGATGAAGGGCGGAGCGCCGACTAAATCCACGCAAGCTGCGACCCCCGCTTCACCCATACCGGCGCCGACCGTGCCGGCCGAGCAGAATACGGATGGAGCCCCGCTCGCCGCGAACTCAAAATTTACCTTTGAGAACTTTGTCTACGGCCCCGAAAACAGCCATGCCTATCGCTCGGCACTCAAGTTTGCCGCCCTCGCGGACGAGCGCGGCACATGCACATCACTGTTCATCTACGGCAAATCGGGCCTGGGCAAGACGCACCTGCTGCTTGCCATCAAAAACGAGCTCGCCGAGAAGTCGCCCGAGATCAAGGTCAAGTATGCCAACTCCCAGGCATATCTGGACGACCTGATGACCGAGTTCGACCGCCAAAAGAAGAGCAACGCCCCCATCATGCAGGCGTACCACGGCGTGGACGTGCTCATCATCGATGACATCCAAAACATCATCGGCAAGCGCGCGAGCGTGGACTACTTTTTCCAGCTCATGGACGAGTTCATCCGCAACAACAAGAAGGTCGTCATCGCGGCAGACCGTGCCCCCAAGGACCTGAGCATGGACGAGCGTCTGACCAGCCGCTTCAACGCCGGCATGCTCTGCCTGGTCGCAGAGCCCAGCTACGAGATGAAATACAAGATCTTGCAGCGCTATTACGAGAACACCATCGTCGCCGCTCCCGAGGCAGGCGACGACTCGCTGCTGGCGGCCTATGGGGGCGACGGCGGACACCTGACCGACGAGCACTTTAAACACATGGCCGAGGTCTCGGGCACCAACATCCGCGAACTCGAGAGCTTTTGCGAGCGCTGCGCCGGCGAGGCGGGCGACCGCGAGCGCGAGGGCGGGGAGCTCACCTTTGACGATATCGACGCCATCGCCAGCCAGTACTTCGACACATCGGCCAAAAAGATCAACGTCCAGACGGTTCAGTCCGTCATCGAAGAGCAGTACGGCGTGACGCACGAGGAGCTCATCGGCCCGCGTCGCAACGCCAATATCGCCAAAGCACGCCATATCGCTATCTACCTGGCCATCGAGATGTGCGAGATGACGACCACGGCGGTGGGCGCCGAATTTGGCAACCGCAACCACTCGACCGTCAGCACGAGCTACAAAAAGGTCCAGAAGATGATCCAGGAAGACCGTACCGTCACCGAAGACCTCAAATCGCTGCGCGATAAAATTACACTGCGCTCGTAGGGAAATAGAGACACCTGTTGAAAACTTGTCGAAACCATGGGCATAAGGTGTCTAAAACCCAACCCGCGGTGGTGAAAAGTTTTGCGCAGGTTTTGAACGTGGAAAACCACCCCCGTTGCACACAGGTTGCTGTCGATTCTCTTTCTGGGTCTGACCTGCGTCTTTGGGAGTAATCAACAGTTTCGTCAGTGCTATTACTATTATTAAGATATTTATATCTAAAGAAAGGTATTAAAAGATGAAGTTCACCGTCAGCCAGAGCTCGCTTACACAAGCCATCGGCGTCGTTATGAAGGGTGTCGCTTCGGCGTCCACCCTTCCCATCCTGTCGGGCGTGCTCGTCAAGGCGCAAGACGGCATCTTGGAATTCCAGACCTCTAACTACACCATCTCGATCCGTCATCGCATCGCGGCACATGTCGAAGAAGGGGGCGAGATGGTTATCCCTTGTAAGATGCTCTCCAATATCACCAAGACCCTCCCCGATGCCCCGGTCACCTTTGAGCTGTCCGAGCGCCAGGTGCTGATTGGTTGTGAGAAGAGCTCTTTCCGCCTGAACACGCTCGATGCCAATGACTTCCCCGAGTTTCCGGCCTATGCCATCGAGAGCGCCGTGGAACTGCCGACCGATATCTTGTCCGAAATGGTCGGCCGCGTGTGGCGCGTCACCTCGACTGACAAGGCCCGCCCCATCCTGGGTGGCGTGCACATGAAGGTCGAGAACAACACCGTGCGCCTGGTGGCGACCGATTCCTTCCGCTTGGCCGTGTGCGATACGCAGGTCGAGACCTCAACCCTCGAGGGCTCCTTTGAACTCAACGTTCCGGCCGACGCCTTTAACGACGCGCTGAACATCATGGCCAGCCAGGCGACCATCATGATCGGGGCTACCGACACCCAGGTCGTCTTTGAGGCCGGCAACACCACCTACGTGTCGCGCCGCATCGAGGGCGTGTACCCCAACTACAAGCAGCTCATCCCCGATTCGTGCGTGACGAGCGTCAAGATCGACGTCGCCGCCTTTAACGCCGCCCTCAAACGCGTGGCCGTTATCGCGAGCGCCAACCCCGCCGTCAAGTTCGAGATCGATGTCGAGAACGGGCAGATGGGCCTGTCCTCCATTTCCAATGACCAGGACCTTGCGCAGGAGACGATCGATGTCGAGGCCGAGGGCGAGTCGGGCACCATCGCCTTCAACTACCACTACATCTTTGGCTGCCTCAATGCCCTGTCCAAGGAGAAGGAGATCACGCTGGAGCTCAAGAGCTACTCGCAGGCGGGCATCTTCAAGTCCTACGACAAGATCAACTACCTGTACCTGGTCATGCCGGTCCGCATCTAGCAACTGCCCTATGACCATGTTCGCCCGCGATCTTTCCGTCGCGCACTACCGCAGCTTCGATAGCTATCGCCTTGCCCTGGACGAGGGCGTGACGATACTTGCGGGACCCAACGCGGCGGGAAAGACCAATCTCATAGAGGCGCTGCAGCTGCTGACGAGCGGCGCCTCGTTTAGGCATCCGACCGCAGCCGAGCTCGTCCATGACGGCGTGGGCTCGTGCAAGGTCGAGCTGAGGCTCGAGGGCGACGGCCGCGTGCTTGATATGGGATTGAGCGCGGAGGACGGTAAACGCTCGTTTAGCCGCAACGGCAAGAGATGCTCTGCCGCCGGTGTGCGCGGGGTTCTGCCGAGCGTGCTGTTTTGCCCCGACCATCTGGACATGGTTAAGCGAGGCGCCAGTGTGCGCCGCGCCGCCCTCGACGACTTTGGCATGCAACTGAGCGCACGCTATGCCGATCTTGCGAGCACCTATGGTCGCTGCGTGACCCAGCGTAACGCCTTGCTCAAGGAGGCCTGGTGCTGCCGCGAGATGCTCGGCGCGTGGAACGATTCGATTGCCCGCGCGGGCGCGGCTCTGCTCGTGCACCGGTTGGCCCTGCTCGACCGGCTGGCGGGCCATGTGCGTACTGCCTACGGGCAAGTGGCGTCCGGTGAAGCCGCCAACGTGTCCTATGCGTCCACGCTGGGGGATTTGCCCCAGGTCGATGATCGCGAAGAGCTGAAGGGCTGGGCGTACGAGCGCATGCTGGCTGCCCTTGATGAGCACGCCGACGAGGAAATTCGCCGCGGCGTGACGTTGGTGGGACCGCATCGCGACGAGATTGAGTTTGCTGTGGCGGGTCGCTCCGCCCGTTCATTTGCCAGCCAAGGTCAGCAGCGAACGTTGGTTCTGGCCTGGAAGGTGGCGGAGGTGGCCGTGGCTCGCGATGTCCTGGGCACCGCCCCACTGCTGCTTTTGGACGACGTGATGAGCGAACTCGACGGCGAACGCCGCGGTGCTTTCCTGCGGCTGATCGGCGATGATATCCAGACGGTCATAACCACGACCAACCTGGGGTACTTTACCGATGACCTGCTTGATCGAGCCAAGGTGGTGAGCATGGGTGAGACGTGCTAATTACGAGCGCGAGAGCGAAACGGTCGCCTTCAGTGGCTTGTTGAACGCAGAGCGCCAGCGCATCCTGGCGGCTGCGACCCCTGAGCGCCGTGCGCAGATGGAGGCCGCCGAGGAGTCGCGCGCGGTCTATCGCGCGTGGAACGCGGTGTGCTCGGGCACGCGCGAGGGGCGGCATGTGACGGGCCTGCGCTACCTGCCCGAGTCCAATGAGCTGCTGGTATATCTCGACTCGCCCTCGTGGACGCAGGAAATGACGTTGTTGCGCGAGATCATCCGCGCGCGCATGGAGCGCGCCGGTGCGCATGTGGATGGCCTGGTGTTCAAAACCACCGCGCCCGGTCACACGCCGCCCGCCGCCAAGGAGCGCCTTCGCCCAGCGGCGACCGAGCGCCCGCCGGCCCCACACGCCGACCTCAGCGATGCCGAGCGCACCGAGATTGAGCGCCAAGTGGCGCCCATCGAAGACCAAAAACTGCGCGAGGCCCTCGAGAACGCCATGAGAGCCAGTGCCGAGTGGGCCAAGGGCGTGCAAAGCAAAAAAGAGCCTTAAATCGCATCTGGTGGCCTTGTAGAGCCAAATACCCTCGTTCCCGAGGGTATTTTTTTACGATAAACTAGTAAGGCTGTACACATTTTCTTGACTGAAGGAGGACGTGTGGCAAACGAAAACGATTACGATGGCGGCGAGATTAAGATTCTCGAAGGTCTCGAGGCCGTTCGTAAGCGCCCGGGCATGTATATCGGCTCGACGAGCGCCAGCGGTCTGCATCACCTGGTGTGGGAGATCGTTGACAACTCCGTCGACGAGGCCATGGCCGGTTTCTGCACCGAGATCCAGGTGACGGTCCACGCCGACAACTCCATCACGGTCGTCGACAACGGGCGCGGTATCCCCGTCGACGAGCACCCTGTTAAAAAGATCCCGACGCTCGAGGTCGTCATGACGATTTTGCACGCCGGCGGTAAGTTCGATAATTCGGCCTATAAGGTCTCGGGCGGCCTGCACGGCGTTGGCATCTCCGTCGTCAACGCACTGTCCAAGCGCGTGGTCGTTCAGGTTCGTCGCGACGGCAACACCTACGAGATGGAGTTCTCGCGCGGCAAGACCGTCAAGAAGATGGAGGTCGTGGGCACCTCGGATTCGACGGGCACCACCGTCACCTTCTGGCCCGACGACGAGATCTTCGAGACCTGCATTTACGATTTCGATACGCTGCACAACCGTCTGCAGGAGACGGCGTTCCTCAATAAGAACCTCAAAATCGTGCTGACTGACGAGCGCGAGTCTACTCCCCACGTGGAGGAGTTTTGCTACGAGGGCGGCATCATCGACTTCGTCAAGTTCCTTAACGAGGGCAAGGACGTCCCCGAGGCCTTTAAGGAGCCTATCTACATCGAGGGCAAATCGGACCCGGACGCACCTGTGGCCAAGATGGGCGAGGTTGAGGTTTCCCTGCAGTGGAATAGCGGCTACGGCGAGAACGTCATGTCGTTTGCCAACGACATCTACACCCCCGAGGGCGGCATGCACCTTGAGGGCTTCCGCACCGCGCTCACCCGCGTGATCAACGACTATGCGCGCAAGCAGAACCTGCTCAAGGAAAAAGACGCCAATCTGACCGGCGACGATGTGCGCGAGGGCCTTTCGGCCGTTATCTCGGTCAAGCTGCCCGATCCGCAGTTTGAGGGCCAGACCAAGGCCAAGCTCGGCAGCTCCTATATGCGCGCGCTGACGCTCAAGATCGTGACCGACGGCCTTGCCGATTACCTCGAGGAGCACCCTAAGCCCGCTCGCGAGATCGTCAAGAAGGCGCAGCAGGCCTGCAAGGCGCGCAATGCCGCCCGCAAGGCGCGCGAGGCGACCCGCCGCAAGAGCCTGCTCGAGACGGCGTCCCTGCCCGGTAAGCTCGCCGACTGCTCGGTGCGCGATGCCGAGCTGACCGAGCTCTTCATCGTAGAGGGCGACTCGGCAGGCGGTTCGGCCAAGGACGGCCGTCGCCGAGACATCCAGGCGATTCTGCCCCTGCGCGGCAAGATTTTGAACGTCGAGCGCGTTGGTGACCATCGCGCGTTCTCGAGTGACACCATCCAGTCGCTGATTACCGCGATCGGCTGCGGCGTCACGACGAGTGCCGGCGCCGGCGGCGATTTCGATATCACCAAGGCGCGCTACCACAAGATCATCATCATGACCGATGCAGACGTCGACGGCGCGCATATCCGCATCCTGCTGCTGACGTTCTTCTACAAGTACATGCGTCCGCTGATCGATGCCGGCTACGTCTATGTTGCCTGCCCGCCCATCTTTGGCATTAAGGTGCGCAACAAGATCCACTACGTGTATCCCAACGGCCGCCAGCCCGAAGACGAGATCCTGCGCGATACCATCCAGAGTCTGGGCCTGAACCCCGATGATAACGACGAGGACGGCAAGATCACCAAAAAGCGCAAGGGCTATACCGTCCAGCGCTACAAGGGCCTGGGCGAGATGGACCCCAAACAGCTTGCCTCGACGACGATGGACCCAAAGACCCGCATTCTGCAGCGTGTGTCGATCGAGGACGCCGTGGTGGCGGACCGCGCCGTGCGCGAGCTGATGGGTTCCGAGGTCGGCTATCGCCGCGAGTACATCGAGAAGCATGCACATGATGCACGATTCCTTGACGCTTAAGAGGAGGTAACGTGGCAGACGATATCAACAATAACGAGGGTATGGACGAGGCCGGCGATGCCGGTATGCCCGATGATCTGAAGCGCCTGCTTGCCCGTGCTGAGCAGGGCGAGGACGGCGATCCGGACGCCTATAACCCCGATGCCGATGATGATGAGGAAGAGGACGACGACGGTGAGCTCGAGGAGAGCTTTGGCGAAGTCGATCGTGGCGCCTCGGCCGGCGAGGACATCAACGGCGGCCAGCTCCAGATTTCGGAGTTCGGTCGCGAGATGAAGCAGTCGTTCATCGAGTATTCGATGTCGGTTATCACAGCGCGTGCCCTGCCGGACGTGCGCGACGGCTTAAAGCCGGTACACCGCCGCATCCTGTACGCGATGAACGAGAGCGGCATCTACCCCAACCGCCCACACAAAAAGTCGGCCTGGACGGTCGGCGAAGTTATCGGTAAGTACCACCCGCACGGTGACTTTGCGGTCTACGAGGCCATGGTCCGCCTGGCGCAGTGGTTCTCCATGCGCACGCCGCTCATCGACGGTCACGGCAACTTCGGCAACATCGATGGCGACGGCGCGGCGGCCATGCGTTACACCGAGAGCCGCCTGGCCAAGCCCGCCATGGAACTGCTGCGTGACTTGCAGAAGGATACCGTCGACTGGCAGCCCAACTACGACGAATCGCTCGCCGAGCCCGTGGCACTGCCTGCGCGCTTCCCCAACCTGCTGGTCAACGGCAGCCAGGGCATCGCCGTCGGCATGGCCACCAACATCGCCCCGCATAACCTCACCGAGGCGATCGAGGCCACCTGCTACCTGATCGACAACCCCGACGCCACCGTCGACGAGCTCATGCAGATCATGCCCGGTCCGGACTTCCCCACCGGCGCCATCATCATGGGCAGCGCCGGCATTAAGCAGAGCTACGAGACCGGCCGCGGCTCCATTACCGTGCGTGCCAAGGCACATGTGGAGTCCACCAAGACCGGCCGCAGCCGCCTGGTCTTTACCGAGATTCCCTACATGGTCAACAAGGGCACCCTGCAGGAGAAGATCGCCCAACTCGTCAACGACAAGCGCATTGAGGGCATCTCGGATATGCGCGATGAGTCCAACCAGAAGGGCATCCGTCTGGTCATCGAGCTCAAGAAGGGCGTCATTCCGCAGGTCGTGCTCAACAACCTGTATAAGTACACCTCGCTGCAGACGACCTTTGGCGCCAACAA
>CABUSE010000039.1 GCA_902494135.1 uncultured Collinsella sp.
ATCGTCCGCAGCACGAGGTCAACGTTTTGATGCATTTGTTTGCCAAGACGTTTATCGATGAGCTGCCGCTGCTTAAGCGCGAAAACGTTCGCGTTGTCTTTTTGGGCGATATTTCCGCACTGCCTAAGAAGACCCGCGATGTCTTTGAGCGAGGTCTTGCCGAGTGCGCCAATCACACCGGCATGACGCTGGCGCTTGCCGTCAACTACGGCGCGCGTGCCGAGATTACCCGCGCTGTCCGTCAGATCGCACTCGACGCTGCCGCCGGTAAGATCGATCCTGGCGCAATTGATGACGACATGGTGGCTTCCCACCTCTATACCGCTGGCCTTCCCGATCCTGAGCTTGTGATTCGCACTTCTGGTGAGCTGCGCCTTTCGAACTATCTGCTGTGGCAGGTGGCTTATTCCGAATTCTACGTCACCGATACCTATTGGCCCGACTTTGATCGTTGGGGCCTTGTCGACGCCATTTTGGCCTATCAGGGCCGTGACCGTAGGTTTGGTGGTCTGAGCAAGACCGAGGAGGCTTAATCGTGTCCGATCGTCCCAAGGCAATTGCTCCCAAGACATCTGAGCGCAAGACTGTCGCTGCGGGAGCGCCCGCAGCGAAGAATGGCACCGGTTCGTGGCTTGCCGGCTTTATCACCCGTGCCGCCGCCGGTATCGTCTATGCCGTTGTCTTTATCCTGTGCCTGGTTTTGGGTATTGTGCCCACGGCCATCTTTGTTTCTGTCATGAGCGGTCTGTGCTGCTATGAGTTTTTCCGTATGACGAGGCTCGATGGCAAGATGGCTAACGAGCGCATGGGTATCGCTGCCGCCGTACTCTTTCCGCTGTCGGCGTTGGGCGATTCGATGTTGCTGAATGCCCTGCTTTTTGCCCTGATGCTCGCTGTGGGCATTTGGTATGTTTGGTCGCCGCGTACCCGCATCTCTGATGTGGCCGTGACGCTCATGGGTCCCATCTACACTGGCTTTATGCTGTCGGCTATCGTGCTGCTGCGCGATGCCCTGCCCGGTTTTGCCGGCGCCCTGCTTTCGGTGGGCGTTTGCGCGTCCCTTTGGGTCTCCGATTCGTTTGCCTACATCGTGGGTAGCCGTATCGGCAAGCACAAGATGGTTCCCAAGATCTCTCCCAAAAAGAGCTGGGAGGGGTTTGTCGGCGGCATCCTGGGCTCGGTTTTGATTTGGCTCATCCTGTGGGCGACGCACTTCTACAAGCTCAGCCTGCCCTATGCGCTGCTGTGCGGCGTGGTCGTGTCCGTCCTGGGCGTTATCGGAGACCTCATCGAGTCGCGCATCAAGCGCGGTGTGGGCGTTAAGGATTCCGGTAACCTTATCCCGGGCCACGGCGGCATGCTCGATCGTAGCGATTCGCTTATCTTTGGCTGCATTACCGCGCAGCTGCTTTTGATGATCGGAGGCGTGCTGTAATGTCCTTCCAGACGACGTATGGCCCCGATGGACGTCTCCGTGTTGCCATCCTGGGTTGTACGGGCTCTATCGGCACCCAGGCGCTCGATGTGTGCCGCCAGCATGCCGATCGCCTGCAGGTGACGGCGCTATCCGTTAACTCCAGTACCTCCGAGCTCGTTGCCGCTGCCCGCGAGTTCTCGGTTCCGGCGGTTGCCGTGGCCGATGTCGCTCATGGCGATGACGCCGTGCTGCAGGAGTTGCCCGAGGGAACGAAGCTCGGCGTTGGCGCGCAGGCGGTTTGCGAGCTCGCGCGTCGCGACGATGTCGACTGCGTGCTTGTCGCTATTGTGGGTGCCGCCGGTCTCGAGGCGAGCCATGCGGCCTTGACCTCGAATAAGCGTCTTGCCCTTGCCAACAAGGAGTCCCTCGTCGTCGGTGGCGACTTGCTTATGCCGTTGGCGCAACCGGGCCAGCTTATTCCAGTCGACTCTGAGCACTCCGCCATCTACCAGTGCTATCTGGGGGAGAACCCACGCGAGGCTCATTGTATTTGGCTCACCTGCTCGGGCGGTCCGTTCTTTGGCCGCACCCGCGACGAGCTCGACCGCGTGACGCGTGCCGATGCCCTCGCACATCCCACGTGGGCCATGGGTGCCAAGATCACCATCGACTCCGCCACCCTCATGAACAAGGGCCTGGAGCGCATTGAGGCCATGCATCTGTTTAACTGCGACCTCGATTTCATTAACGTGGTCGTGCAGCGTCAGTCCAAGATTCACTCTATGGTCGAGTTCGCCGACGGCTCCGTGATGGCGCATCTCGGTGCTTCCGACATGCGTATTCCCATCCAGTTCGCGTTCTCGTATCCCGAGCGTTGGGATACCCCGGCGCCTCGTATCGATTTCCGCGAGCTGGGGCAGCTCACGTTTGATGCTGCCGACATGGATACCTTCCGCTGTCTGGCACTGGCCGAACGTGCCGGCAAGACGGGTGGCACCATGCCGTGCGTGCTCAATGCCGCCAACGAGGTCGCCGTCGATGCCTTCCTGCACGATGGCTGCAGCTTTACCGATATCGATCGCATTGTGGAATCCTGCATGGATTCCCACGATATGCAGGCGGTCGATTCGTTTGAGCAGCTTCGCGACATCGATGCATGGGCGCGTGAAAAGGCTGCGCAGGTGCTCGCCGCAACCCGTTCCTAACCCATAAGGATTGCTTTTTCGTTTTATGGATACTGTTCTGAGCGTTCTCTCATCGGTCTTTTGGGGCCTGCTGATGCTTTCCGTCCTTGTGTTTTTGCACGAGGGCGGCCACTTTTTGGCGGCGCGTGCCTGCGGCGTCCGTGTGACCGAGTTCTTTTTGGGCCTGCCGTGTCGCTTTGACATCCATTACACGTCACGTCGCATTGGAACCAAGTTTGGCGTGACCCCGCTGTTGCTGGGTGGCTACGCTGCCATCTGCGGTATGGATCCGACCGACGTCTCGTGCGCCGATCGCGTGCTCGCGGCTATCTATCGTCATGGTCGCGTGACCGTGGCCGACCTTGCCGCCGAGCTCGAGCTATCCGAGGAGGTTGTGCTCGAGGCATGCGCCTTGCTCTTGGGTTGGGGCTCTATCGCGCCTTGGTATGAGGAAGGGGAGAAGCCCTCGCCGAGCTACTATCCCACCAAGTATCAGACGCTGCCACGAGATGCGGCGGGTTACACCACCTTTGACGGCCGCCGTTTCGATCGAGAGCATGCGACTACCGAGGGCGATGTGTGGGAGCTGCCGTGCGGCGAAGCCGAGTTCCTTGCGCAAGAGCGTTCGCATACCTATCTGGGCCAGGGTTTTCTCAAGCGCGCCTTTATGCTGCTCGCGGGCATTCTCGTCAATATCCTGACGGGCTTTTTGCTGCTTATGAGCATCTACTCTATTGCGGGTGTCACCGTGCCGATGGATACCAACGTGATCGGTCAGGTTGACGAGGGGTCTATTGCTGCCAAGGCGGGTATCGAGGGCGGCGACGCGATCCTTTCGGTTGACGGAGTATCGTGCTCTACCTGGATGGACGTTTACGATGCCATCGGCAAGGCCGCCGGTAAGGACGATATCGCCATTGAGTATGAGCGCGACGGCAAGCAGCATTCGACCTCGGTTGCGCTCAAAGAGGACGAGCGCCTAGGTGTGTATGCCTCTACGCAGGTGGTCCGTTTAGACCCCATCACGTCGGCTCGCCTTTCGTTCTCCTATGTCGTGCAGACAGCGGAGGGCGTGATGCGCCTGCTCCAGCCGCAGCATACGATGGAGATTCTCGATCAGTCTTCTTCGATCGTGGGCATTAGCGTTATGTCCTCACAGGCTGCTGCTGCCGGCCCTGCCACGTTCCTTTCGTTTGCCGCCCTCATTTCGTTCTCGCTTGGCTTTATGAACCTGCTGCCCATCCCACCACTCGATGGCGGCAAGCTGGTCATCGAGATCATTCAAAAGATTGCTGGCCGCGAGCTTCCGCTCAAGGTCCAGACGATTGTGAGCTATGTGGGCATCGCGCTCTTTGCGCTGCTGTTTGTCTATATGCTTCGTTCCGACGTCCTTCGATTTATCCTGTAGGGGAGTGTTTGGATTGTCTTTATCCCATCCTTTGCCTCGCGAGTTGACGCGCCCCGTGCATGTGGGCGGTGTGCAGATCGGTGGCGGCGCGCCGGTGGTGGTCCAATCCATGACCTGCACCGATACCGCTGACGCCCAGGCAACGCTTGCGCAAGTGTGCGCGTTGGCGCAGGCTGGCTGCGATATCGTGCGTGTGAGCGTGCCCACCGAGGCCGCGCTTGAGGGTTTCCGCACCATCTGTGCCGAGTCTCCGGTGCCGATCGTCGCCGATATTCACTTTAACCATAAGCTCGCCATCGGCGCCGTCGAGGCTGGTGCCGCCAAGCTTCGCATCAATCCCGGCAATATCGGCGATTGGGCTAAGGTCGATGCTGTGATCGATGCCGCGGGCGCCGCTGGGTGCGCGATTCGTATCGGCGTCAATGCCGGTTCGCTCGAGCAGGATATCGCCGAGCGCGACGACCTCACGCAGCCCGAAAAGCTTGTGATGTCGAGCGAGCGCTTCGTCAAGCACTTTGAGGACCGTGGTTTTACGAACATTGTGCTTTCGGCCAAGGCCCATAGCGTGCAAACGACGCTTGATACCTATCGAGCCCTGTCGCGTGAGATTCCCCACGTTCCGCTTCACCTGGGCGTGACGGAGGCGGGGACCAAGCTCCAGGGCACCATCAAGAGCTCTGTAGGCTTGGGTATCTTGCTTTCCGAAGGCATTGGCGACACCATGCGTGTGTCGCTCACAGCCGATCCGGTTGAGGAGCCGCCGGTTGCCTGGGGTATTCTGCAGTCGTTGGGCCTGCGTCGCCGTGGCCCCGAGATTGTCTCGTGCCCCACATGCGCCCGCTGCCAGGTTAACCTTATTCCCATTGCCGAGGAGGTTACCGAGCGGCTTAAGAACTACTCCGCGCCGCTTTCGATCGCTGTGATGGGATGTGCCGTTAATGGCCCCGGCGAGGCGTCTGATGCCGATCTGGGCGTTGCTTGCGGACGTGGTCAGGCCTTGCTCTTTTCGCATGGCCAGATCATTGGTAAAGTAGCTGAGGACCAAATTGTCGATGCGCTTATGGCCGAGGTCGACAAGCTTATTGAGGAGAAATAAATGACCCGAGCAATGTATATGTCTAAGCTGTATGCTCCGACGCTCAAAGAGGATCCGGCCGACGCCGAGCTTGCGAGCCATCGCCTGCTGCTTCGCGCCGGCATGATCCGCAAGGAGGCCGCCGGCCTGTATTCCTATCTGCCGCTCGCATGGCGCTCAATCCGCAAGATCGAGAATATCGTGCGCGACGAGATGGATGCCGCTGGTGCCCAGGAGCTCATGATGCCCATTATGGTCGACGCCGAGTTGTGGCGTGAGTCCGGCCGCATCGACGCCTATGGCAAGGAGCTTGTGCGCTTTGACGACCGTCACGGTCGCGAGTTCGTCCTGGGCCCCACGCACGAGGAGACCGTCACGGCCCTGGTGCGCAACGAGCTGCGCTCCTACAAACAGCTGCCCGTCAACCTGTACCACATCCAGGATAAGTTCCGCGACGAGTTCCGTCCCCGCTTTGGCCTGATGCGCGGCCGCGAGTTCATCATGAAGGACGCCTACAGCTTCTCTGCCACTCAGGAGAGCCTGCAGGAGGAGTACGACAAGATGAAGCAGGCCTACGCTAACATCTGCGAGCGCTGCTATATCAAGGCCCTGCCCGTTGTTGCCGACTCCGGTGAGATCGGTGGCGATACCTCCGTCGAGTACATGGCTTTGGCCGACGCCGGCGAGGCTTCGCTCGTCTACTGCGATGATTGCGGCTTTGCTGCCGATGACGAGGCGGCAAGCACCAAGGTCGTCGTGACCGAGGGTCCTGGTGACGGTACGCTCACCAAGGTTGAGACTCCGGGCATGGGCACCATTGAGGCAGTTGCTAAGTTCTTTGGGTTCCCCGAGAACGGCACGCGCAAGTCGCTGGCACTCATCGACGCCGAGGGCAAGCCGGTCGTGGCCATTGTTCCGGGCGATCACGAGCTCAACGATTGCAAGGCCGAGCACGTCTTTGGCAAGGGCTATCGCATGATGACCGACGAGGAGCTTCAGGCGAACGGTCTGCACAAGGGCTTTATCGGGCCGGTTAACCTGCCCGATGGCATTCGTCTGGTGTGCGACGAGAGCCTGCGCGATTCCAAGCAGTGGGCCTGCGGTGCCAACGAGGTCGATTATCACTTTACCGGTGCCTGCCCCGAGCGCGATTTTACCGTCGATGAGTGGGCCGATCTGGTCACCGTTGTCGCCGGCGACCCCTGCCCGCACTGCGGCAAGCCGCTCTCCGCTGCCCGCGGCATCGAGGTCTCTCAGGTCTTCCAGCTGGGCACCAAGTATTCCGAGGCCATGGGTGCCACCTTTATGGACGAGGACGGCAAGGAGAAGCCGCTTATCATGGGTTGCTACGGCGTGGGCGTGTCCCGCTCGCTCGCTGCCGTCGTGGAGCAGCACAATGACGAGCACGGCATCGTCTGGCCGGTCTCTGTCGCTCCGTACGAGGTCGCGGTGATTCCGCTCGATCCCAAGAAGGAGGAGTGCGCGACCGTCTGCGAGCAGATTGTTGATGGCCTGTGCGCCGAAGGTATCGAGGTTGTCGTGGATGACCGCGATGAGCGCCCCGGCTTTAAGTTTGCCGATAACGACCTTATGGGCTTCCCGTATCAGGTCGTTCTGGGTAAGCGTGGCCTTAAGAATGGCACCGTTGAGCTCAAGGATCGTGCTACCGGCGAGCGTGAGGACGTGGCAATCGACGAGGTCGTCGCCAAGGTTGCCGAGCTTGTGAAGGCTGCTCGTCGCTAATCGACGATTTCGCTTGTAGTTCGATATACGGGACGGCCCCGCATTTCTCCAGATCGGGGAGATGCGGGGCCGTCCTTTTATCTTGTGGCATCCTCGATATCTAAAAGGAAAACCCCACAGCCCATGCGAGCTGCGGGGTTTTCCTTGTGCCTCCGATGCGAAATAAATCGCTCAGATATTACTGATAATCGACGACGTCGATCCAGTTCTTCAGGAACTCATCGTTCACGTTGCGCTTACGAGCGAGCTCGGAAGCGGCGACGATGCTCGTCCACTGACGCACGACCTGCATGGGCATGTCGGCGCGGTCGCAGTAGAGCTCCAGGTAGGCCTCAGCCTGATCCTTGCTGTTGAGGGCAAAGAGCAGGTAGGTGGTGGCAACGTCGGCAGCAGGGGAGCCCTGGGTGGCGTGTGCCCAGTCGCACACATAGAGCTGGCCGTCGTCGCCGACGATGACGTTGGAGGGGTTGAAGTCGCCGTGGCAGACCTTGAACTCCTTGGTCATGCCGTCCAGACGCTCCTGAAGGTTGTAGCGCGTGGTGGCATTGAGCTGATCAAGGCTGTCGATCATGCGGGCGTACTTGTCGCGCTGACGGTTGAGCAGCGGGGAGGTGTAGCCGTGGATCTCGATCTGGAGGTCGACGAACATCTCGAGGTACTCACCAAAGCGCTGGGGCTCGGCAGTCATCTTCTCGGCAAGGGTGGTGCCCGGAACCTTCTCGGTCACGAGCGCCCAGCCGTTGGCGTTCTCGAGCTGAGAAACCTCGAGAGCCTTGGGGCTGCGGATGCCGCACTCATTGATGCGGGCAAGATTCAAAGCCTCGTTGAACACGTCGGAGACAGGCTTGGTCTCGTTAAAGACCTTGACAATCTTGTCGCCCAGGTCGTAAACGACCTTGTTGCCACGGCGGACGAGCTCGGTCTTGGAATCGGGTAGCAGCATGGTTGCATCCTTTCAACGATGCGATAGAAGCGACGGCGGGGGTGTGTGAAACACCCGTGCACCCCCGCCGTTAAAAACCGTGCTAAAACTAGCAGACGGCGTAATCCTGGGGCTCGCGGCCGTAGTAGGCGTCCAGGTAGAGCTCCTTGATCTCGCTCATGAGCGGGTAGCGCGGGTTGGCGCCGGTGCACTGGTCGTTGAATGCCTGCTCGGTCATTTCGTCGAGGGTGTCGAGGAAGTACTGCTCGTCAACACCGTAGTCGGCGATGGTCTTCTTGACGCCGATGAAGTCCTTGAGCTCCTCGAGCTTCGTGATGAAGTTCTCGAAGACCTCCTTGTCGTCCTTGCCCTCGATGCCGCAGTACTTGGCCATCTCGGCGTAGTTGTGCAGCGCGTTGGGGTATGGATACTGGGAGAAGGTACCCATCTTGACGGGAGCCTCGGCGGCGTTGTAGCGCATGACGCGGGTCAGGATGACAGCGTTTGCGAGGCCGTGGGGCAGGTGATGGAAGGCGCCGAGCTTGTGGGCCATGGAGTGGTTGAGGCCCAGGAAGGCGTTGGCGAAGGCCATACCGGCCATGCAAGAGGCGTTGTGCATCTCCTCGCGGGCGTGCGGGTCCTTGGCGCCGTTCGTGAAGCTGGAGGGCAGGTTCTCGAAGACGAGCTTGGCAGCGCGCTCGGAGAGGCCCTTGGTGTAGTCGGAAGCCATGATGGAGACGTAGGACTCGATGGCATGGGTCATGACGTCGATGCCGGAGGCAGCGGTCAGGCCGCGCGGGGCGGTCATGCAGTTGTCGGCGTCGACGATAGCCATGTTGGGGAGCAGCGCGTAGTCGGCGAGCGGCCACTTGATGCCGGTCTCCTTGTCGGTGATGATGGCGAACGGCGTGCACTCGGAGCCGGTACCCGAAGAGGTCGGGACGGCGACGAAGTAGGCCTTCTTGCCCATCTCGGGGAAGGTGAAGATACGCTTGCGGATGTCCATGAAGTCCATGGCCATGTCCTCAAACTTGCACTCGGGGTGCTCGTACATCATCCACATGATCTTGCCGGCGTCCATAGCGGAGCCACCGCCGACGGCGATGATGACGTCCGGCTCAAAGAGAGCCATCTGCTTGGCGCCGCGACGTGCGCACTGCAGCGACGGATCGGGCTCGACGTCGTAGAAGCAGTCGTGGGCGATGCCCATCTCGTCGAGCTTGGCCTCGATGGCGCGGGTGTTGCCATTCTTGAAGAGGAACTGGTCGGTGACGATGAAGGCGCGCTTCTTGCCCATGACGTTGCCCAGCTCGTCGAGGGCGACGGGCGTGGAACCCTTCTTGAAGTAGACCTTCTCGGGAGCGCGGAACCACAGCATGTTCTCACGGCGCTCGGCCACAGTCTTAACGTTGATCAAGTGCTTCACCCCAACGTTCTCGGAGACGGAGTTGCCGCCCCAGGAGCCGCAGCCCAGGGTCAGAGACGGCTTCATGCCAAAGTTGTACAGGTCACCGATGCCGCCGTGCGAGGACGGGGTGTTGATGACGATACGGCAGGCCTTCATGACGTGCTCGAACAGGCTGATCTTCTCGGCCTGGGCGGGGTGCACGTACAGAGAGGCGGTGTGGCCCGGGCCACCGGCGAGCACCAGGTGCTCGGCCTTGTCGACGGCCTCCTGGAAGTCCTTGGCGTGGTACATGGCCAGGACCGGGGAGAGCTTCTCGTGGGATAACTCCTCCTTGGCGGGGTCGGTGGAGGTGACCTCGGCGATCAGGATCTTGGTCTTGGCGGGAACCTCGATGCCGGCGAGCTCGGCGATCTTGGCGGCGGCCATGCCGGGGATGCGGTGATCGAGAGCGCCGTTCTTGAACATGGCGGCACGCAGGGCCTCCATCTCGGCACCCTGCTTGACGAAGTAGCAGCCGCGTTTCTGGAACTCGGCCTTAACCTGGTCATAGATGCTGTCGATGACAGTCACGGACTGCTCGGAAGCGCAGATCATGCCGTTGTCGAAGGTCTTGGAGTGGATGATGGAGTTGACGGCGAGCAGCACGTCGGCGGTGTCGTCGATGACGACCGGGGTGTTACCGGCGCCAACGCCCAGGGCGGGCTTGCCCGAGGAGTAGGCGGCCTTGACCATGCCCGGGCCACCGGTGGCGAGGATGATGTCGACGTCGCGCATGACCATGTTGGTCAGCTCGATGGAGGGGACATCGACCCAGCCGATGATGCCCTCGGGGGCGCCGGCCTTGACGGCGGCGTCAAGCACGAGCTTGGCGGCGGCGATGGTGCACTTGGCGGCAGCCGGGTGCGGGGAGATGATGATGGCGTTGCGGGTCTTCAGGCAGATCAGCGTCTTGAAGATCGCGGTGGAGGTGGGGTTGGTCGTCGGGATGACGGCGCCCACGATGCCGATGGGCTCGGCGATCTTGGTGATGCCGTAAGCCTCGTCGCGCTCCAGGACACCACAGGTCTTGGTGTTCTTGTAAGCGTTGTAGATGTACTCTGCGGCGTAGTGGTTCTTGATGACCTTGTCCTCAAGAACGCCGCGGCCGGTCTCCTCGATGGCCATCTTCGCCAACGGGATACGAGCCTTGTTGGCGGCCATGGCGGCCTCATAGAAGATCTTGTCGACCTGCTCCTGCGTGTACGTAGCAAAAAGCGCCTGGGCCTCTCGCATCTGAGCGAGCTTAGCCTCAAGCGCCTCTACGTTGTCCACAATTGCGGGAGTAGTGTTTTCCGGTGACTTTTTCACCATTTGTGTCTCCTTGCGATCGGAGATTTACCCTACGCCTTGCATGATAGCAAGAAATTATTCGGCGAACGGTCAGATTCCCGTAAAAG
>CABUSE010000040.1 GCA_902494135.1 uncultured Collinsella sp.
CGCCAGCTTCCACGAGACCTCGATGGACCTGCTGGGCAACAACCCCGAGTTCGATCTGTTCGACAAGCACTTCCCCATCATGTCCAACATCACCACGCGTCCGCCGCACTACATTGGTCCGGATGGTCGCCTGGACGACTGCCTGGTCTCCAACGGCTGCAAGATCTACGGCACCGCTCGCCACTCGATCCTTTCGACTGATGTCATCATCGAGGAGCGCGCCGTGGTCGAGGACTCCGTGCTGCTGCCGGGTGCGCACGTTAAGAGCGGCGCGCACATCTGCCGCGCTATTTTGGGCGAGAACTCCACGGTCGAAGAGGGCGTGAAGCTCGGCTCTGTCGATACCACCAAGGATACGGCCGTCGTTGGAAATGACGTCGTTATCGGGAAGGGGGAATGATCCGATGATCAATCGCAAGGCCATCGGTTATATCACCGCTAACTACTCTTCGACCTACGGCAGCGTGCTGCTCAAGGATCGCCCCATCGCGTCCGTCCCGTTTTTGGGCCGCTACCGCCTGATCGACTTCCCGCTGTCCAACATGATGAATGCCGGCATTAAGACCGTCGGTGTAGTTATGCCGGGCAACTACCGCTCGCTGATCGACCACGTGGGCTCGGGCAAGGACTGGGGCCTGGACCGCAAGAAAGGCGGCCTGTTCATGGTGCCCGGCAACGCGTATGGCACCACCAAGGGCGGCATGCGCTTCCTGCTACGCGACATCATCTCCAACAAGACGCTGTTCCAGCGCTCGGACAAGCCCTACGTTGTGATGATGGGCACCAACATCATCTTTAACATGGACCTCAACACCATCATCGACGCGCACGAGAACTCCGGCGCCCAGATGACCGTGGTGTACTGCAAGGCCACGCGCAACGTCGATGACGAGACCAAACTCGAAATTAACGAGAACGGCCGCCTGACGGGCGTGAGCGCCGGCGTCGTGTATGGCGACAACGCCTCTATGGACTGCTGCATCGTCAACCGCGAGACGCTGCTCGAGATCATCGACCACTACCAGGCCGCCGACTATCTGGACCTGCTCGAGGCACTCCAGGGCGACTTTGGCAACATCGACGTGTGCAGCTACGAGTACAAGGGCGAGGTCGTGGGCGTGTTTAGCGAGAAGTCGCTGTATCGCCGCAGCATGGACCTGCTCGACCAGACCGTGGCCGACCAGCTCTTTGACCCCGAGCGTCCGATCCTGACCAAGGCCCACGACGTGCCGCCTTCGCGCTATGCGACCGGCAGCCACGCGTGCAACTCGATCATCTCGGCCGGCTGCATCATCAAGGGCACCGTACGCAACTCGATTCTGTCGCGCGGCGTTGTGGTCGAGGAGGGCGCATCGGTGACCAACTCGATCATCAACCAGAGCTGCGTCATCAAGAGCGGCGCCCGCGTTGAGAACGCCATCCTGGACAAGAACAACGTGGTTCCCACCAACACCGAGCTTCGCGGCACGCCCGAGAACATCCTGGTGCTGGGAAAGGCCCCGTTAACTTCTGATATCACCAACGCGAGCTAGCTTTGGCACCGCAACATCGCTCGTAACATGTAGAATAGCCGCCCGGTTCGCGCCAGGCGGCTATTCTCGAATAACAACATGGGAGACAATATGGCTGATTCCAGCAAAAAGATGCAGATCGTGTTTGCCTCGGCCGAGTGCGCGCCGTTTGTGAAGACCGGTGGTCTGGGCGACGTAGCGGGCTCGCTGCCCGCGGCGCTTGTGCGCGCCGGCGCCGAGGTCATCGTGATGGTGCCAAAGTACGCCACCATCAAGGACGAGTACAAGGCGCAGATGGAGCACTTCTCCGACTTTTACGTGAGCCTGGGATGGCGTAACGAGTACTGCGGACTCGAGAAACTCGAGCACGACGGCGTCACCTATATGTTCATCGACAACGAGCGCTACTTTGCGCGCGACTATCCGTACGGCTTCTTTGATGACGGCGAGCGCTTTGCGTTCTTCTCCAAGGCCATTACCGAGAGCCTGCAGCACCTGCCGGCCGGCTTTGAGTGCGACATCCTGCACTGCAACGACTGGCAGACGGCGCTGGCGCCCGTGTTTTTGCGCGAGTTCTACCAGGGCCTGCCGCTGTACGACCGCGTCAAGACCGTGTTCTCGATCCACAACGTGGCGTTCCAGGGCCAGTTTAGCGACACCGTGATGGAGGACATCCTGGGCGTGGCGCACATTCCGGCGGCCGCCTCGCAGCTGCGTTGCGACGCCTGCAGCATCAACTACATGCTGGGCGCGCTGCGCTATGCCGACGCCATCACCACGGTGAGCCCCACCTATGCCAACGAGATCCAGACGCCCGAGTTTGGCGAGGGCCTGGACGGCGTGCTTCGCGAACGCTCCTACGCACTGCAGGGCATCCTCAACGGCATTGACGTGGCGGGCTTTGACCCGGCGACCGACAAGCGCATTGCCGCCAACTACACGGTTGAGGACCGTGGGGGCAAGGCCGTGTGCAAGGCCAAGCTGCAGGAGGAGCTGGGACTCGAGGTTCGCGACGACCGTCCCCTCATGGTGATGGTCACGCGCCTGACGCGCCAGAAGGGCATGGACCTGGTCATGTACGCGCTCGACCGCATCCTGGCCGGCGGCGTGCAGGTGGCGGTGCTGGGCACCGGCGACCGCGACTACGAGGACGGCCTACGCTACTTCCAGGACAAGTACCCCGGCACCATGGCGGCTCGCATCGAGTTCGATCCGGCATTGTCGCAGCGCATGTATGCTGCCGCCGACATGTTCCTGATGCCTTCGAAGTTTGAGCCCTGCGGCCTGTCGCAGATCATCGCCATGCGCTACGGTACCCTGCCCATCGTGCGCGAGACCGGCGGCCTGAAGGACACCGTGATCCCGTACAACGAGTTTACCGGCGAGGGCACGGGCTTCTCGTTTAGCAACTTTAACGGCGACGAGATGGGCGATGCGGTATTCCGCGCGGCGCGTCTGTTCTGGGATAACCGCGACGCATGGAACCAGCTGGTCACGCAGGCCATGAGCCAGGACTTTAGCTGGACGCGCTCGGCCGATAAGTATCTGGACCTGTACTTCTTTATGCACCCGGAGATTGAGAGGCCGGCGGCGGTTGTCGACGAGCCAGAGGCTGTTGCTGAGCCGGTGGCCGCTGAGGAGCCCAAGGCCGAGGAGAAGCCGGATGAAGCTGAGCCCGCAAAGGCCGAGCCTGAGGTGAAGGCTGAGGTTGCTCCTGAGCCCGAGCCTGCTGCGAAGCCTGCGGCAAAGAAGACCACGACTCGCAAGACGACAGCTAAGAAGGCTACTGCGACCAAGGCGGCGGCAACCAAAACCACCGCTACCAAGACAACGACCACGCGTAAGCGCACGACCGCCGCTGCCAAGAAAGCCGCCGAAGCCGAGGCTGCTCCCGAGGTAAAGGCCAAGGTCGCTGAGGCCAAACCGGCCGCCAAGGCTCCGGCAAAGACTGCTGCCAAGAAGACGACCACGACCGCCAAGAAGACAACGGCAGCCAAGAAGACCACGGCTACGAAGTCGACGACCACCAAGGCAGCCACGACCAAGGCAGCCGCAAAGCCAGCCGCCAAAGTCGAGGAGACGCCTGCCGAGTCCAAGGCGGAGGCAACCGTCGAGGCCAAGTCCGCTGCCAAGGCCACCACGCGAAAGCGCACGACGACGGTCAAGAAGACCACGACAAAGGCCGCAACTCCCAAGGCAGAGACTAAGCCTGCTGCTGCCAAAGAGGAGCCCAAGGCCGAGGTAAAGGCTGCCCCGAAGGACGAGGCCAAGCCCGAGCCCGCCAAGGAGACTCCGGTCTCCCCCGCCGCTCCGGCAGAGAAAAAGGCTCCGACCAAGAAGACGTCCGTCCGCAAGGCAACGGCCACCCGCAAGCGCCGCTAGCCCACAGACGATTCAAAACCTCATCAAACCCTAAGTAAGGGGCGCTCCAACCGGGCGCCCCTTCTCTGTAGGTAGTTGGTAAAACGATTTTCTAGGACAACCGTTCGCCGATGGTAAACGGATGTTGTTTATACAGCCTGTGTACAACAGATATACTTACATCCTGTGCGTAAAGCCCATGGCCAGCAGGCCATGATTCTATTGAACTGGACCGTACTATGAGATTGATACACAACAGCCGTCTGCCGCAGTTTCGCACTCCGTTTGGCGCTGTGACCACAGGAACTACCCTTTCGCTCTCCGTGATTCTGGAGGATGCCGATCCCGTGCAGGCGACGCTTACGCTCCGGACCTGGGTCGATGAGATCGGTGAGTCTCGGTATCCAATGACGCACGAAGGCGACGGCATCTTTACCGTCGAGTTGGAGTGCGCCGAGCCCTGTCTTATCTGGTACAGCTTTATATGCAATATCGAGGGCCAGCCCGAGGTCCGCTTGGGCGCACCGCAGGGACGCACCGGCGGCGAGGGCGTAACCTACGACTACGCCGAGGTGCCGTCATTCCAAGTCACCGTCTACAAGCACCGCGAAGTTCGACCCGAGTGGTACGAGCGCGGCATGGTCTACCAGATCTTCCCCGATCGCTACGCCCGCGACGAGCACTGGCGCGAGCGCACGCTGACCGAAGTCGAAAAGCCGCGCAACGGAATCCAGCGCCGCATGGTCGAGGACTGGAACGAGCCGCCCGTATACGAGCGCGCCGAGGACGGCTCCATCAAGACCTGGGACTTCTACGGCGGCTCGCTCAAGGGCATCCAGGAAGACCTGCCCCGCATCGCTGAGCTTGGCTTTACAGCCATCTACCTCAACCCCATTTTTGAAGCCGCGAGCAACCACCGCTACGACACCGCAGATTACACCAAGATCGATCCGATTCTGGGCACCGAGCAGGACTTTACCGAGCTGTGCGAGGCGGCCGAGAAGCTGGGCATTTCCATCATTCTGGACGGTGTGTTCAACCACACGGGCGACGATTCGATCTACTTCAACCGCTACGGCAACTACCCCGGCGTGGGCGCGTGGCAGAGCGAGGATTCGCCGTGGCGCGATGCGTTTTATTTCCACGAGGACGGCTCGTACGACTGCTGGTGGGGCGTGGGCAATATGCCCGCCATCAATGAGAGCTCCGAACTGGTACGCGAGCGGCTCCTGGGCAAGGACGGCGTCATTCGTAAATGGCTGCGCGCCGGCGCTCACGGCTGGCGCCTGGATGTGGCCGACGAGCTTTCGGACGATTTCCTGACCGAGATCAAAAAGGCCGTACTTGCCGAAAAGCCCGACGCGCTGCTGCTCGGCGAGGTCTGGGAAGACGCCTCCAACAAGATCAGCTACGGCCATCTGCGTCGCTACCTGCAGGGCTCCGAGCTGGACTCTGCTATGGATTACCCCTTCCGCGACATGGTCATCGGCTTTTTGATGGGCTACAAAAACGCCTACCAAGCTGCCGAGGATATCGAGACCCTGCGCGAGAACTACCCGCGCGAGGCATTATCCTGCGCGCTCAATCTGCTGTCGAGCCACGACCGCCCGCGCATTATCTCGGTGCTCGGCGGTGGCCCCGACGAGTCGCAGCTGCCCGAGAGTGATCGCAGCAAATGGCGCCTGGACGAGAACTCCATGGGCCTGGCCAAGAGCCGCTTTTGGCTGGCGACGCTCATGCAGATGACGTTCCCGGGCGTTCCCTCAATCTATTACGGTGACGAGTACGGCTTGGAGGGACTCACCGATCCGGGTAATCGCCGCACCATGCCGACCAAGGAAGACCTGCACGACTTCGATACGTTCGCGATCGTCAAGAACGCATCTGCTGTGCGCCGCGCGCTGCCGTTTATGATCGACGGTGAAATCAAGGCTTTCGCGCTCAATGACGAGGTGCTGGCCTACAACCGTACCGGTAAAGACGGCGAGTCCGCGACCGTCATCATCAACCGCAGCCTGCGCAATTCGCATCGCGTGACGATTCCGGCGCTCGGCGAATGTGCGAGTGACGTGATCAGCGGTCACGAGTGTGAGATTCATAACGGTACGGTCACGCTCGATCTGTATCCGCTGGGCTCGTCGATCATCTATCACCACGCCGAGCAGCGCCTGCAGGAGCCGCTCGATCACGGTGCGGGTGTTGTGTGCCATATCACATCGGTGCCGACCGACGACGGCAAGCCCGGTACGATCGGCGCACCCACGCGTCGCTTTATCGACCATCTGGCCGCCATGGGCATGCGCTACTGGCAGGTTCTTCCCGTCAACCCCACGGACTTCTTCCGCTCCCCTTATGCCGGTCCTTCGGCCTTTGCAGGCAATATCGACCTGCTACCCGAGAGCCACGAAGAGCTGGCAGCCGACTTTGAGACCTGGAAGGCCCGCGGCGGCGAGGATGCCGATCCGCTGTACACCGCGTTTAAACATCGCAATGCCGATTGGCTCGAGAAATACTGCGTCTACATGGCCGTTAAAAAGTACTTTGAGGGCGAGTCGCGCCATGATTGGCCGGCAGATGTCGCGCGCTACAACGAACATCTGATCGACGACAAGCGCTTCCACAACGAGGCCGAGCTTCAGGCGTACATGCAGTACCGCTTTGACCTCGCTTGGTGCGAGCTCATGAACTATGCGCACAAGAAGGGCATCGAGGTTATCGGGGATATTCCTATGTACGTGTCCGACGATTCGGCAGACGCGTGGAGCGAACCCGAGAACTTCTGGCTGTCCGATACCGGCAAGGCGATTGAGATTTCCGGTGCGCCGCCCGACAACTTTGCGCCCGAGGGCCAGGTGTGGGGCAACCCAACGTTCCGCTGGGACCACATGAAGCAGAACGGCTATAGCTGGTGGATGGATCGCCTGCGTCGTGCGTTTTCGCTCTACGACCGCGTGCGCCTGGATCACTTCCTGGGCTTCCACAGCTATTTCAGCATTCCCGCGGGTAAGGCATGCGCCGACGGGCGTTGGCTGGCAGGCCCGGGCAAGGACCTGTTCCAGACCGCCTACGACGAGCTGGGTCCGCTCAACTTTATCGCTGAGGACTTGGGCTATCTGACGCCCGGTGTTCGCGCCATGGCATCGACCTGCGGTTTCCCCGGCATGGACGTGCTGGAGTTTAGCGACTACGACGTTCGTTGCGGAATTCATCCCACACCGGGCAAGATCCTGTATACCTCGACGCACGACACCTCGACGCTTGCCGGATGGTGCACACACTCCTTTGCAGGCGGCGACGAGCCGAGCGGCATTGAACTGGCAAGCGAGCTCATGGGCAACGCCCTGGCCAGCGATGCTCCGCTCGTGATGATGCCGCTGCAGGACGTGCTAGGACTGGGCGACGATGCACGTATGAACGTGCCGGGCGTGGCTACGGGCAACTGGACCTGGCAGGCTGAGGAGGCCGACGTTGCGGCAGCCGAGGAGAAAACTGCGAAGCTCCTGCGCAGCACCCATAGATTCTGGGGCGAAGCGTGATAAAACCCCCGATATAGGGTACAGTTACAGACGTTTGAATTTTTGCGGGCAGAGCGATCTGCCCGCTTTGTGCTGAAAAGGAAGTATTATGGCGCGCTACGATTACAAGTGCACGAGCTGCGGCAACGTGTTTGAGGTTGAGCACCCCATGTCCGAGACGCCCGAGGTCGTATGCCCCAACTGCGGCGCCCCGGCGGCCAAGACGTTCTCGGCCAGCGGCATTAAGTTCGACGGCAGCGGTTTCTACAACACCGACCAACGCACTGGCGGCTCCAGCACCAGCGCCACCAGCGGCTGCTGCGCCAACTGCCCGCATAGCCACTAGAAACCAAACAGCCCCGCGATCGACACCGATCGCGGGGCTGATTCTTTAGCTACCCAGGCATCTTTATGAGTTGCGGTGAAATAAGGACTATTTGGCGGGTAGATGCCGCTATTCAATCCCTATTTCACCGCAACTTAGTAGTTACTTGTGGACCAGGCGGGCGCAGAAGTGACCGTCGTAGGAGTCGGCGTTTACGGGGACACTTTGGAAGAGGCCTCGAGGGTTTTGGCGGAGAGTGACGAGGCTCTTGGCGTGGTCGTACTCGGGGAGCTGCAGAATCTGGGCTTCGGAGAGCGGTGCCACGATAAAGCCGGCGCCCTCGGAAGAGGCCAGGAAGGCATCCACGACCTGCGTGTTCTCTTCATCAAAAACCGAGCAGGTGGCATAGATAAGCTCACCGCCGGCAGCAACGCGCGCGGCTGCTTCCTTGAGCATCGTCAGCTGTAGCTTGGGCAGCTCAGTCGTAACGTCGTTCTCGGTCAGACGCCACGGTATCTCGGGATGACGGCGCATGGTGCCGGTGCCAGAGCACGGCGCATCGATAAACACCGTGTCGAACAGGGCGGGCTCGCCGAGCATCGCGTCAAAGGACGTGAGCACCTCATTGAGCTCGCAGGCATCGCCCGACACCGTACGAACACCCGTTATACCCGCCTTATGCAGGCGTGCGAGATTCTGATCGCACTTGCGATCGTGCAGATCGAGCGCGGTATGCTGACGCTCGTACCCGGCACGCTTGGCCTGGCACATCATCACATAGGTCTTGGTGCCGCGACCGGCTCCAATCTCCAGGCAACGACCGGGACGTGTAGCGGCAGTAGCGATAAGCTGAGCGTTGAGGTCCGAGGCAACCGCGGCAGCACGCTCAAACACGCCCGATGCAACCGTGACCTGCGCATCGACCGGAGCATGGCAGCCCGGGAAGACAGGCGCAACGAGCTGCGAGATATACGGGTCGGCCTTGGTCGCAAACGCATTCTCGTGCAGTGCAAGCGGCGCGGGGGCCAGATTACCGGCAAAGTTGAGCGCGCCCTCGGGCGTATCGAACGAGGCCATAATACGAGCGCACAGCCAACGAGGAAGACCCATCAAACGCGAAAGGCGAACCAAACGGCGCACGGACTCATCCACGTCAGATGCCGTGGCAAAATCCTCCACGTTGTCCGCAACCTTGTGCAGCACCGCGTTAGCCAGGCCCGCGGCAGACTTAGCACCGCTGCGCACCAGCTCAACACCCTGGCTCACGGCAACGCGGCCCGGCGTATGCAGATAGAGCATCTCGAAGGCCGAGATGCGAAGCGCCATGCGAACGCGCGGCGCGACCTTTTTGGGCTTATCCAAAAACTGATCGAGCAACTCATCCAAAATACCCTGCGTGGCGGCAACACCGAGCGCCAAACGAGCGGCAAAAGCGGAATCGCGCTGGTCAATGGCCTTGGCGGAAGCGCGGGACGAGAGCACGTCGCGCGCATACATACCGCGGCGATCGGCCTCCATCAACACATCGAGCGCAAGCTTGCGCGCGGGAGAAAGCTTGCTCATGACAAAACACCCCACGTCAGATCGGCACCCTGCAGGCCGGCAGCCCAGGCAGAAGCAGTCATGGCACGCTTGCCATCGGGCTTAACCTCAAGCAGTTCAACCGCGCCATCGGAAAGGCCCAGGTAAACACGCTTGCTCTTGACGGCAACAGTACCCTCGCCAAGCGACACATCAGCCGGCGCGGCATCGAGCACGCGAACCGTCTTGTCAGCGATCACACAACGAGCGGGCGCGGTGTCGGACGAAGCGAGCACATGACGCACGCAATCGAGAGCCGCCATCTGCGGATCCAGACGCATCTCCTGCTTGGAAATCTTGGCAGCATGAGTGACGAGCGACTCATCCTGCTCAGTCCAAACAGCCGAGCCATCGGCAAGCGAGGGAAGCGTATCGGCAAGCAACTTACCGCCAAGCTCACCAAGCTCCATCGTGAGCGCATCGGCATGCTTACCGGCAACCGACGTAGAGGCCTGGGCACAATAAGCGCCCGTATCCACGCCATGTCCAATGCGCATAATGGAAACGCCAGCAACCTCATCACCAGCAAGAATGGCACACTGAATGGGAGCAGCGCCACGCCAACGAGGCAGCAAGGACGCATGAACGTTCACGATACCGAGCGGCGCCATATGCAGCACCTCATCAGGCAAAATGCAGCCATAAGCAGCCACACAGAAAATATCAGCCTGCACAGCCTGGAGCGCCTCAACAACCTCAGGCGTCATACGATTAGCCTCAACAACCGGCAGGCCAAGCTCAAGCGCCTTGGCCTTAACAGGAGACGGCTCCAGCTTCTTACCACGCCCACGAACAGCATCGGGACGCGTAATAACAAGCGCAATCTCGTTCCCAGCCTCAACAAGCGAAGTCAGCGAAGGCACAGCAAAATCAGGCGTACCCATAAACACAATACGCATAAAGAACGTCTCCCCTCAACCAAAGCCGAGACGGCTACAAACAACAGCGGAAAGCCAAGTACCCAGCCCATCCGCAATAACAATTCAACAAGAACAAATATACCCAAAACCAAAGAAAGAGCCGCAATAAAAGCAGCTCTTCCAACAAAGCAATTATCAGTGAAGACGCCCATCCCTGGCCCGACGGCACCCGGGCGAGACAAGCAGCGTCAACGTAGTCCCCGGGGCGCCCG
>CABUSE010000041.1 GCA_902494135.1 uncultured Collinsella sp.
ATCTTCACCACTGCCTTTGAGCACGGCAAGCACGTCGTCTCTGCCAACAAGGCCCTGCTGGGCCGTCATGTCGAGACGCTCGCCGAGAAGGCGCGCGCATGCGGCGTGCAGATTAAGTGCGAGGCCAGCTGCGGCGGCGGCATCCCCATCGTGAGCACGCTCGAGCACGACTTGGTGGGCAACAAGGTCCTGACCATCGCCGGCATTCTCAACGGCACCACCAACTACATCCTGTCGCGCATGGACGCCGAGGGCGCCGATTACGCCGACGTGCTCGCCGACGCCCAGGCCAAGGGCTACGCCGAGGCCGACCCGTCCGCCGACGTCGACGGCTTCGACGCCGCCAGCAAGACGGCAATCCTCGCTTCCATCGGCTTTGGCACCCGTGTGACCACCGACGATGTCTACCAGCAGGGTATCCGTACCATCGGCGCCGAGGACATTGCCCAGGCCCGCGAGCTCGGCTACACCATCAAGCTGCTGGGCATCGCACGCAACACCGACGCCGGCGTCGACGTCCGCGTGCACCCCACGCTGATCCCCGCCGACCACATGCTTGCCAAGGTCAACGGCGCCATGAACGCTGTCTACGTGGTAGGCGACGCCGTGGGCGAGACCATGTTCTACGGTGCCGGAGCTGGCTCCTTCCCCACCGCGAGCGCCGTCGTGGGCGATATCCTGTCGCTCTCCGAGCAGATCAGCCGCGGCGTGACTCCGCTGCCCGAGATTGAGCCCTATGGTCACAACCTCGCCTTTAAGCCCATGGACGAACTCCAGACCAAGTACTATGTGCGCCTGAAGGTCGCCGACCGCGTGGGCGCCCTGTCCGAGACGGTCGACATCTTTGCCAAGCACAACATCTCGATCTCGCTCATCAACCAGGTCGAGGACGGCAAATCGGGCGTCAGTGATGCCTGCTCGGTCATCTTCCTGACGCACCGCGCGCTCGAGAAGGACGTCCAGGCTGCCGCCGCCGAGCTTGCCAGCGTCGACTGCGTGGCCGAGGTCGCCAACGTCCTGCGCATCGAGGACGTTGAGGCCTGGACCGAAGGCGTCATGGCCAACTAGTCCAGTCCTTGGCACACAACATAGCACCTGAGGGGCTCCCGTCCGTTTGGATGGGAGCCCCTTTGTTTGACGTTCATCAAGCAAAAGTTTGAACAACTTGGCCATTCGCTGACAACCGAGGGTGCCGTTTACCGATATGCGAACGAAGTTGATTTTGCGCGCCGTTATGCTGTGCTGCGTATGTCCACCCCCGAAGAATGGAGGCACCATGTTGCTCGAGGGTAAGAAAGCAATCATCACCGGAGGCACGCGCGGCATCGGCTATGCCATCGCCTGCCGTTTTATCGAGGAGGGCGCCGCCGTCACCGTCTTTGGCTCGCGTCAAGAGACCGCCGATGCGGCCGTTGAGAAGCTGACAGCCGCCTATCCCGACGCCAAGGTCTGGGGCCGCTCCTGCGACCTCACCTCACTCGAAGCCGTGACTGAGGCCTTTACCCAGGCTGCAGCCGACATGGGCGGCTTGGACACGGTCGTCAACAATGCCGGTATTTCCCAGCGTTCACCCCTCTTGGACTACACGGCCGAGGAGTTCGCCAAAGTTATGGACCTCAACGTCGTCGCCGTCTTTAACGGCCACCGGGCAGCCGCTAAGATTATGACCGAGGCTGGCCACGGCGGCACCATCACCACCACGAGCTCAATGGTCGCCAAGTACGGTCAGCCCTCTGGCGTCGGTTACCCCACGTCCAAGTTTGCCGTCAACGGCATGGTCCAGTCGCTCTCGCGCGAGCTCGCCCCCATGGGTATTCGCGTCAATGCTGTCGCACCTGGCGTAACCAAAACCGATATGGTCGCCAACCTGCCCGAAGAGGTTATTAAGCCCATCGTCGCCACCATTCCGCTGGGTCGCATGGGCGAGCCCGAGGATGTCGCCAACGCCTTTGTTTTCCTGGCGAGCGACATGTCCTCCTACGTCACGGGCGCCGTGCTCCCCGTCGACGGAGCCGCCCGCTCCTAGGGAGCCACAAGCTTTGGCTTCAAGCCTCAACATAGCTCAACCAAAAAGGCGCGCCGTCTGCATCAACTGCAGGCAGCGCGCCTTCTTCTGTTATGAAAGGGAAACTATGTCCCAGTATTTCGGATCAGAACGGGGCACGGTTTCCCCAGGACCTCCTTGCGGAAACTGCGTCCCGCTTTGAACGCCGATTCTGGGATACCGTTTCCGCAACGGGTCTCTCGCGGAAACTGCATCCCACTCTGAGCGCCCATTCCGGGACACAGTTTCCCAACGGCCCCCGTTTCGGAAACCACATCCCGTTCCGGGCCTTCAAAGCGGGACGCGGCTTCCTCGAGAGAGTATCGACTACTTGCCGTCGTCGTCCTGGGCCTCATCGCGTGCATAGAGCTCCAGCATGCGGCGGCGGTATTCGCGCACGGCGAGCTTGGCGCGCTCCAGGCGGCGACGCTCATGCGGAGTCAGCTCGGACGTGTCGATCTCATCACCATAAGTCTTATCGGCAAGCAGGTGCGCCGCGTCCACGATGCGGGCATCGATGTGGCCGCTCGCCGCCTCGGCGGAAAGACGCTCGGCAATCGTATCGAGCGTAGGCAGGCCCTCGAATACGCGACCATGGCCATGCGAAGTCAGCAGCTCGTGCTCTCGTGCGAGCAGACTCGCCAAATCGTGATGAGCGCGCAGGATGTCGAGCGCATCGGATGGATGCTCGGCAACTTCTGCCACGGCGGCGACCGGCGCAGCATCCACCACGCGGTAGAAGAGCTGCGCGAGCAATGGCATCAAGAACACCGTGATGGCGCCGGCGGCAACCATATCCGACGCGATGTCTTGCGACAGCGCGCCCGCGTTGACGGCAACGCTCGTCACGGCAACGATGATCGGCAGCGCCGTGGTGCAGTACAGGGCCACGGTAATGCGGCCATACGCCGACACATCGCGCGTCGCAGGACAAATGCTCATAGAGACAAGGATCGGCACGGCACGAATAATCAGCAACGCCACGATAAAGCCCACGAGCAAGCCCGGGCGCGAAGCCACGGCCGTCAGGTCGATCTTTGCGCCCGATACGGTAAAGAACACCGGAATCAAAAAGCCGTAGGCCAGACCGTCGAGCTTGGTCTCGAGCGTATGGTTGCCCTCGGGGATGATATAGCGCAGGACAAAGCCGGCGGCAAAAGAACCCAACACGATGTCGAGATCAAAGACGGCCGAGAACGCCACGAGTGTGACCAGGATGAGCACCGTCAGGCGCACGAAGGTCTGCGACGTGGTATCGGCGCGCTCCTCGACAAACGCAAAGAAACGGCTGCCGACGCGCTTGGAGCGGCTCGGGACCACGGCAAGCAACACGCAAACCACCGCAAACAAGCCAAGGATTACGAGCGTTTGGATGCCAGTGCGGGCAGACAGCAGCACCGACATGGCGAGCACGGGACCGAGCTCTCCCCACGTGCCATAGGCAAGGATGGAGTCGCCCACACGCGTGCCAGTGAGCGAGCGCTCACGCATGATGGGTACGAGCGTGCCGAGCGCCGTGGAAGTGAGGGCAAGCGTCACGGCGATACCGTCGAAATGACTGACCGAGAACCACGGGGTAAAGCGCACAGCAAGCCAGGCGATACCAAACGTGACGACCCACGTCGCCAAGCCGTAGCGGCCCTCGACGCCCGTGATGCTCTTGGGATCGATCTCAAAGCCGGCAAGCAGGAACAAAAAGGCCAGACCGAGCTCGGACACCAGCGAGACCTCGGCATCTACATGGATGACGCCGAGCATATGGGGTCCCAGCACCGCGCCGAGCACGAGCAAAAAGACCGTCTCGGGAACGGGTTTTCCGGGAATCGCCGAGGCGATAAAAGGACTCGCAAAGGCCACGAGTGCGATGATGGCGAGAGAAACGAATGCCATGTGATGCCTTTCTCTTGTTTGCGCTTCACTGTAGCACCCTCGCCGTCCTCACCGCGCCGCGAGCTGTCGTATCATAGTGAGGTTTACAAACATGTGGCTCAAGGCGACCGCAGGGCAGACCCCGCAAACCGACCGCTGCCGCATACCGTACCGTACGCCCAACCGATCAGGAAGGCAGGAACCAATGGTCTCTCGTATCTACGTGGAGAAGAAACCCGGGTTCGACGTCGAGGCTCAGCAGCTCAAGGGCGAGCTGACCGAAATTCTCGGCATCAAGGGCATCGAGGCCCTGAGGATCATCAACCGCTACGACGTCGAGGGCATCGACGAGGAGCTTTTCCGCTCCTGCGTGCCGACCGTCTTTAGCGAGCCCCAGGTCGATGTGACCTACGACGAGCTCCCCGCAAGCGATGGCGCCGTCTTTGCCGTCGAATTCCTGCCTGGCCAGTTTGACCAGCGCGCCGACTCCGCCAGCGAGTGCGTGCAGCTCATCAGCCAGGGCGAGCGCCCCGCCGTGCGCTCCGCCAAGGTCTATATGATCTCGGGCGCTCTGGACGAGGCCGCCATCGATGCCATCAAGCACTACGTGGTGAACCCCGTCGAGGCGCGCATCGCCTCGCTCGACCTGCCCGAGACGCTGCACATTGAGACCCCCGAGCCCCAGCCCGTCGAGGTGCTCGACGGTTTCCGCGAGCTCGACGAAGCCGGCCTTGCCGCCTTTATTTCCGAGCGCGGCCTTGCCATGGACGAGGCGGACATCGCCTTCTGCCAGCAGTACTTCCGCGATGAGGACCGCGACCCCACCATCACCGAGATCCGCGTGATCGACACCTACTGGTCCGACCACTGCCGTCACACCACCTTCGGCACCGTCCTGGATGACGTGACGATCGACGACGCCGTGGTGCAGCAGGCCTTCGACCGCTACATGGAGATGCGCCACGAGCTCGGTCGCGACGCCAAGCCCGTCTGCCTCATGGACATGGGCACCATCGGCGCCAAATACCTTAAGAAGACCGGCGTCATGACCGATGTCGACGAGTCCGAGGAGATCAACGCCTGCACCGTCAAGGTGAAGGTCGATGTCGACGGCGAGGACCAGGACTGGCTGTTCCTGTTTAAGAACGAGACCCACAACCACCCGACCGAGATCGAGCCCTTCGGCGGTGCCGCCACCTGCGTGGGCGGCGCCATCCGCGACCCGCTCTCGGGCCGCAGCTATGTGTACCAGGCCATGCGCGTCACCGGCGCCGGCGACCCCACCGTCCCGGTTTCCGAGACGCTCGAGGGCAAGCTGCCGCAGCGCAAGCTCGTGACCACTGCCGCCGCCGGCTACTCCAGCTACGGCAACCAGATCGGCCTTGCCACCGGTCAGGTCAACGAACTCTATCACCCCGGTTACGTGGCGAAGCGCATGGAGGTTGGCGCCGTCGTGGGCGCTACCCCGGCAAACCACGTTCGTCGCGAGTGCCCCGCCCCCACCGACAAGATCATCCTGCTGGGCGGCCGCACCGGCCGCGATGGCATCGGTGGCGCCACCGGCTCCTCCAAGACCCAGAACACCGAGTCCATCGAGACCTCGGGTGCCGAGGTCCAGAAGGGCAACGCCCCTGTCGAGCGCAAGCTGCAGCGCCTGTTCCGCCGCGGCGACGCCTGCCGTCTGATCAAGCGCTGCAACGACTTTGGCGCCGGCGGCGTCTCGGTCGCCGTGGGCGAGCTTGCCGACGGCCTGTATGTCGACCTTGATACCGTGACCAAGAAGTACGACGGCCTGGACGGCACCGAGCTCGCTATCTCTGAGTCCCAGGAGCGCATGGCCTGTGCCGTCGCCGACGGTGACGTCGAGGAGTTCATGGGCTACGCCGCTGAGGAGAACCTCGAGGCGACCGTTATCGCCGAGGTTACCGCCGAGCCGCGCATGCGCATGGCCTGGAACGGCGTCGCCATCGTCGACCTGTCCCGCGAGTTCCTCAACTCCAACGGCGCACCCAAGCACCAGGTCGCCCACGTGTGCGCCCGTAGCGTGTGGCAGCCCAGCTGGGCCGGCACCACGCTCGCCGAGCGCATGACCTCGCTTGTCACCGACCTCAACGTCGCTTCCAACAAGGGCCTTTCCGAGCGCTTCGACTCCACCATCGGCGCCGCGACCGTGCTCATGCCCTTTGGCGGCAAGACGCAGCTCACCCCCAGCTCGGCCATGGTCGCCAAGTTCCCCGTGGACGGCGAGACCACCACGGCGAGTGCTATGGCATGGGGCTTCAACCCCTATCTGATGGAAGCCGACCAGTTTGCGGGCGCCTACCTGTCCGTGGTCGAGTCCATCGCCAAGCTCGTTGCCGCCGGCTTTGAGCACAAGCGCGCCTACCTCTCCTTCCAGGAGTACTTCGAGCGCCTGCGCACCGAGGCAGAGCGCTGGGGCAAGCCCATGGCCGCCGTCCTGGGTGCCCTTATGGCCCAGGTCGACCTGGGTGCCGGCGCCATCGGCGGCAAGGACTCCATGAGCGGTTCGTTTGAGGACGAGGCCGGCGAGCTCAACGTTCCGCCGACCCTGATCAGCTTCGCCGTCGCCGTGGGCAAGGCCGCCCGCGCCGTCTCGCCCGAGTTCAAGGGCCTCACGCACCGCGTCGTCCGCATCGCCCCCGCCACCTATGGCGAGGACTACCGTCCCGACGCCCAGCAGCTGCTCGCCGCGTTTGACGCCGTCGAGGCGCTCACTGCTACCGGCAACGCCCTGGCCATCTCCACGCCCGGCTACGGCTGCGGCGCCGAGAGCCTCTTTAAGATGTGCGTCGGTAACCAGATCGGTATCGAGCTTGCCGAGGATGTAGACGTGGAGAGCCTCTTCACCCCGCTCTACGGCAGCTTTATCGTCGAGCTCGCCGAGGATGCCGAGCTGCCCGAGGTCGCCGACGGCGTTGTCGTCGAGCCCCTGGGCACCACCGTCGAGGGCTATGTCATCGACACCGGCTCCGAGGTCATCGAGCTCGCCGAGCTCCAGGAGGCCTGGGAGAGCGGCATCGAGGGCGTCTTTGCCTACCGCAGCGCCGGCGAGACCCCCGAGGTCGAGACCATCGACTTCCGCGCCAAGGACATCCACGTGTACGGCGGCGCCAAGATCGCCCGCCCGCGCGTGATCATCCCCGTGTTCCCCGGCAACAACTGCGAGTACGACAGCGCCCGCGCCTTCCGTGCCGCCGGTGCCGAGGCCGACACCTTCGTGATCAACAACCTCACGCCCGAGGCCGTCGCCGAGAGCACCCACGAGCTTGCCCGCCGCATCCGTGCAAGCCAGATCGTTATGATCCCCGGCGGCTTCTCGGGCGGCGACGAGCCCGACGGCTCTGCCAAGTTCATCACGGCGTTCTTCCGCGCTCCCGAGGTCACCGAGGCAGTCCGCGACCTGCTCAAGGCCCGCGATGGCCTGATGCTGGGCATCTGCAACGGCTTCCAGGCCCTGATCAAGCTCGGCCTGGTGCCCTACGGCGACATCGTCGACGCCACGCCCGATGCGCCCACGCTGACGTTCAACACCATCGGTCGCCACCAGAGCCGTCTGGTGCGCACCCGCATCTCGTCCAACTTGTCCCCGTGGCTGTCGCAGTGCAGCCTGGACGACCCCTACACCGTCGCCATCAGCCACGGCGAGGGCCGCTTTGTCGCCAACGACGAGGTACTCGCCCAGCTTATCGCCAACGGCCAGGTCGCCACGCAGTACGTGGGCGAGGACGGCAAGCCCAGCATGGATCTTTCCGTCAACCCCAACGGCTCCGCACTCGCCATCGAGGGCATCACGAGCCCCGACGGCCGCGTCCTGGGCAAGATGGGCCATGCCGAGCGTCGCGGCGACAACCTGTACCGCAACGTGCCCGAGCATGTCCCCGGCGATAAGTTCATGCCAATCTTTGAGAGCGGCGTGGCCTACTTCGCTTAAACCTTTCCCATCGGGTACAATCCCTTCGGGTAACAACACCCGCCACCGACACATCCGGTGGCGGGTTCTTTTTTGCTTCGCGCATGTAGGAAGGACATCATGGAAAGCCGCAAACCGTATCTCGCCACCCTGCCCGGACTCATCCTGGGCTGTCTTGTTTGCTGTGCACTCTGGGGATCGGCCTTTCCCTGCATCAAGATCGGCTACGCACTCTTTGGTATCCCAGCGCACGATAGCGCTTCGCAGCTGCTCTTTGCAGGTTTACGCTTTACGCTTGCCGGCGCCCTGGTTATCGTTGGGATGAGCGCGGCCCAACGCCGCCCTCTCATACCGCAAGCGCGCGACATCAAGCCCATCTTTGTCTTGTCGCTCTTCCAGACTATCGGGCAGTACTTCTTTTTCTATCTGGGCCTCTCGCGCGCCAGCGCCATGTCGAGCTCCATCATCGAGGCCAGCGCCAACTTCCTCGCAATCCTCTTTGCCGCCCTGGCATTTCACACCGAGAAGCTCAGTACGGCCAAGGTGCTTGGCTGTGCGCTGGGCTTTGCCGGCGTCGCGCTCGTCAACCTTTCGGGCGCAGATGGCACCTTTGGCTTCAGGCTCGATGGCGAGGGCTTTATCCTAGCCTCCACTGTCGCGGGTGCTCTTTCGACCTGCCTGATCGGCATCTTCTCGCGCAAGCACGACGGTGTTTTGCTTGCCGGCTGGCAGTTTTTAGTCGGCGGCCTGGTCCTCACCGCCATCGGCTTTTTGATGGGTGGCGCGCTCTCCCCCACGGCGATTGTCCCCGCCATCGTGCTCATCATCTACATGGCGCTTATCTCCGCGGTCGCCTACTCGCTGTGGTCGCGCCTGCTTGCTGTCAACCCCGTCAGCCGCGTCTCTGTCTTTGGATTTATGAACCCCGTCTTTGGTGTGCTGCTGAGCGCGCTGCTGCTCGGCGAAGGCGCGGGCACGAGCCCCGTTACCGTCATCGTTGCCCTGCTGTTGGTCTGCGGCGGCATCATCATCGTCAACAAACCCAAAAAAGCCTAGCGAGCTCACCTTTTTAGGGAGGGCATTCGCATACTTTAGCTTAATGGAGCACACTGGTTCTCGTTGATTTCGTACCGAGTCGCGGCGGCAGACGCCCGTCTTGCCGCACCGCGCCTGGGCATTATGGCCGGTGGCCCCCCCACAAACGCAAAAGGGGCGCACGACCAAACACGGTCGTATGCCCCTTTTCTAGCGTATTTGTACGCCGGCTTTCTTTTTCTCGGCCTTGACGCGATAGAGCTCTGCATCGGCAGCGCGAAGTAAGTCTTGCCAGGTATCAACACTATCGCCGAACCGCGCGTAACCGATGGACATCCGCAATGCATACGGTACCTCGGCACGAGCGAGCTCGTCGTCAATCGCCGAACACAGGTCTATGATGTCCTGTTCCGCCGCGGCCTTTTGGAGCACCACAAACTCATCGCCACCATAACGTGCGATAAAGCCACCAGCCGGCGAGCAGACGTCCTTGAGCGCCGTCGCAACAACCTGAAGAGCATGGTCGCCCTCAACATGTCCATAGTGATCGTTAATCTGCTTAAAACCGTCAGCATCCATCATCAGCAGATACACACCCTCGGCCTGGTCAGTACCCGAGAACAGCGACAGCATATAGGTCTCAAAACGGTTGCGATTGTTAAGGCCAGTCAACGGGTCGGTCGAGATCAGCTGCTCCTGGCAGATGATGTAGAGCAGCAGGATGCTCAGCGTTATACCGACACAAAGGCCCGGTATCGAAAACACCACCTGGAAGGTACCACCCACCAGAGCGGGAACCGCAAAGAAGGCAAGAGTGCGATAAATGGCCTTCTTTTGCAGGCTTTCGACTTTTCGAGCATGGACAAAGGCATGCAGGGACGTATATATGACGTAGCAGTAGCTAACAATAGGCTGAATCATATAAGCCGCACCGCGACGATATACGCCCTGTGCATCGATGTAGAACAGGGCGTGTGTCCAGTAGCTTGTAAACGCCAACACAACCACCAGCACCGTCGGAAGCGTCGCGAGCACCACCCTGGAGCGCGTGGTCAGAAGTCGAGAGCCCTGCATCGTCTCGGAATAGATGAACCAGATGAGGCACGCGATGGCAAACAGCGAAAACGAAACCGCGTTGGAAACCCAGTTGGCAGCGATGCCCAAGGAGGTGTTAACCCCGTCCGAGAGCGTCCAGATCATATCGAAGAAGACATAGGCGGCAGATGTGTAGCCGAGCATACTGAACAAAAGCTGCTGGGTGCTCGAGAACAGGGAGCGACGGCTTCGTGCGGCAAGTACGATAAGAATAATCATGCACAGCATAAATATCTCGATCTTGAGTGCCTTAACCACTAGGTCCCATCCCCTCTATATCCAAGTCGCCAGAATCGCCCGAGTC
>CABUSE010000042.1 GCA_902494135.1 uncultured Collinsella sp.
CCGTAACTAAAAACGGTTACCGCGGAAGCCGCCGCCGTTGCGGCCGCCACGGTCGCCACCACGACCGCCGCGGTCGTTACCACGGTTACCGCCGAAGCCACCACGGTTGCCGCCGCGATCGCCATAGCCACCACGGTTGCCGCCAAAGCCGCCGCGACCGCCACGGTCGCCGCCACGGTCACCAAAGCCGCCACGGCCACCGCGATCGCCACCGCGACCGCCACGGTCGCCGCCACGGCCACCGCGATCGCCAAAGCCGCCGCGACCGCCACGGTCGCCGCCACGGCCGCCACGGTCGTCACGGCCGCCGCGAGGACCGCGGTCCTCGTCCAGGCCCATGGCGACGAGCGGAGCGATAACCTTATCGAGAGCGGCCATCAGCTCGGTGGCCTCCTCATAAGAAAGCTCGGGCAGGAGCTTCTCCTTCTTGTTGGCAAGCTCGACCAGGCCCTCAGCGGCATCCTCGGCAGCGAAGACGACGATCTTGCGCATATCGCCCTCGGCGTCGTCGATGCGGCCGACCAGATCGGCAGCCTCGGCCTCGGCCATCAGACCATCGAGCTCGCGGAGGCGCATGCCGAGCAGGTCGGACATTTCCTTCTGCTCCATCTTGGGCTTGAGGTCAAGAAGCTTGATGGCGCGCTCGATGTTCGCCATGCGCTCGGCCTTGGCCTCCTCCTCCTTGGAAATAGCAAAGCGACGGCTACGCAGCAGGCGGGCGGCCTTCTGCATCTTGTCCATCAGCTCTTCGTCATCGTAATCAACGGCGGCCTCGACAACCTCGGCCTCCTCCTCGGCGGAAACCTCGTCAGCAGCCTCAACCTCGGCAGCTTCGGTCTCCACGGTCTCGACTGCCTCAACCTCGGCAGCCATGGTCTCGTTCTCGGTCTCGTTCATGATCTCTTCGTTCTCGGACATGAGACTCCTTCTTAGCCCTCTCGGGCATCATCGCCCCATTCGCGGGGCCCGTCGCGCACTCTTTGCGCTTTAAACATTCATGCCTCTCGGCAAAACGTCCATTAGTTTATGGTGTTGCCATCCAATCTAGCTGCAGAATCTATGTGCACACATTAATGCGACATGTGCGACTCGCGACGAGCGTACACCAGCGACGTCGCGAACCCGACCACGGCAATCACAGCCGCCACACGCACGGCAGTTGCAAATCCAATCGCCTGGGCAACGTCGGTCGCAGCGCCAGCCGCGCCGGCAGTCGTCGCAGAACTCGAGAGCAGACCGATAAACAGCGATGGGCCAAACGATGCGGCAATCATGTTCCACGTGTTAAGCAATGCCGTTCCGTGGGGATGCTCAGCGGCAGGCAGCGTCTCCAAGCCGGCCGTTTGCGAGGGGCTCAGCACCAAACCGACTCCGGCATACACCACAACGGTCAGCGCCACGACGACGCCGATGTTCATACTTGCCGCCGTCATCGAGATGGCAGTCTGCCCCACGGCAATCAGGGTAAAGCCGACCGGCAGCAGCGGCCATGCGCCACGGGCGTCCATCACGCGTCCGCCCACAATCGAGGTCACGGCGTTGCAGGCAATCGCCGGCAAAATGAGCAAGCCCGCAATAAGTGCGGTCATGCCGTATGCGCCCTCAAAATAGAGCGGCAACAAAACGCTCATCGAGAACGTCGTCATCATCGACACCACCACAAGCAGGCACGCGGGCCAAAAACGAACGCTCGCCATGGGACGCACGTTAAGCACCGGATGCTCGAGCTTGAGCTGACGGGCCGCAAACAGGCCGAGCAGCACAATGGCGGCGAAAAGCGCCACGATGCCGGCAATCGGATTGGTCGAGAACTCGCCTACGGAATGCACGAATGCCGTAATGCCGGCAGCGAGCAAAACAACCGACAGAATATCAAGCGTGGTGCTCGAGCGCTCTCCGACATTCTGAACAAGCTTAACGCCCGCCGCAGCGACCACAATGCCGCCCACCAGCGGCACTACAAACACCGCCCTCCAGCCGAACAACGTGCACATAAGACCGCTGATTACGGGTCCAAACGCCGGCCCTAGCGTAATGCAGGCACCGCCCAGGCTCAGATACAGACCGAGCTTCTCGCGCGGAGCGCAAGACAGCACCACGTTCATCATGAGCGGGAACAAGATGCCCGATCCCGCAGCCTGCAAAATACGGCTTGGCAGCAAAACGCTAAATGACGGAGCGAACAGGCACAGGACTTCGCCGGCGACCATACATCCGCATGCGAAAAACAGCAGCTTGCGCGTCGAGAAACGGCCGGACAGGAAGGCCATGATGGCCGTAAAGATCGACGTCACAATCATGTAGCCCGAGACGAGCCACTGCGCCGTGGTAGCACTCACCGAAAAGGCTGCCATAATGTCGTGCAACGCCACGTTAATGATGTTCTCGTTAAACGCGGCAACAAAGGCTGCAATATACATTACGACGAGAATCGCCGCAGTGGCCGATGGCGCTACTTGAACTTGTTGCTGAGATTTGCTCCCCATCCATTTCCTTCCTCTTGGAACGACAGTCGCATCGCCCCAGAGGAACAGCCCAGGGCGAATAATGAGCCCTAGACTTACGCCAGACGCCGTACACGACGAATCTGGCAACATGGTCCAACGTTGAAAGATTGTAACGCGGACGCGCAGCTTTCCTTCCGCGCTATTATTAAAAGTCCACGAAAGCATAAGACATGAGGAGCCCGCCATGATTAAGCCCATCATGAAATCCGAGTTCTTTTTGCGCCTGCCTTCCGAAGACGCGGGACCCGACGATGCCGCGACCGGGCAGGACCTCCTGGATACACTCCACGAGCATGAGCGCGAGTGCGTGGGCGTCGCCGCCAACATGATCGGCGTGCGCAAACGCATCATCTGCGTAAAGGACAGCAACAGGACACTCCTGATGTACAACCCTCAAATTCTTGAGCAGGTCAATGCCTATCAGACGAGCGAAGGATGTCTCTCGCTGATCGGCGAGCGTCCCTGTACCCGCTATCGCCGCATTAAGGTTGAGTATTTGGACGAGAACTTCGTCCACCGCATCAAAAACTTCTCGGGCTACACCGCCGAGATCATCCAGCACGAAATCGACCACTGCAACGGGATCATTATTTAGTTCCGCCGATTCAAGAAAGCTCCCTGCAGCAAAGCAACTGCAGGGAGCTTTTCATAGTGCGGAACTTCTATCCCACTAGCTCTGGCGGTAATGGTCAAAGAAGTCGGCGAGGTCTTCGAGCGACTCTTTGAGCACTTCCATGCGCGGCAGGTACACGATGCGGAAGTGGTCGGGCTCAGCCCAGTTGAAGCCGCCGCCGCGCGTGATCAGGATCTTCTTCTCGTGCAGCAGGTCAAGGGCGAACTGCTCGTCATCGGTGATGTTGAACTTTTTAACATCCATCTTGGGGAAGATGTAGAACGCCGCACGCGGCTTAACCACCGAGATGCCGTCGATCTTGTTGAGCGCCTCATACACAAAGTTGCGCTGCTCGTAGACACGGCCGCCGGGACGGATGTAGTCGTTGACGGACTGATGGCCACCGAGTGCCGTCTGGACGATCGACTGGGCCGGCACGTTGGAGCACAGGCGCATGTTAGAGAGCATGTTGACGCCCATGATGAAGTCGCTCATGCAGCGCTGGTTGCCCGAAAGCACCATCCAGCCAATACGATAGCCCGCGATCATGTGCGACTTGGACAGACCGCTAAAGGTAACGCAGGGCAGATCGGGGGCGAGCGAGGCAATCGAGACGTGCTCGTAGCCGTCCATGCACAGGCGGTCGTAGATCTCATCGGCAAAGATCATCAGCTGATGCCTGCGCGCAATCTCGACGATGCCCTCGAGCACCTCGCGCGGATAGACAGAACCCGTGGGGTTGTTGGGGTTGATGATGACGAGGGCTTTGGTCGCGCTCGTGATCTTGGACTCCATATCCTCCAGGTCGGGATACCAATCCGCCTGCTCATCACACAGATAATGTACGGGATGACCACCAGCAAGGGTTGCGCACGCCGTCCAGAGCGGATAGTCGGGGCTGGGGATCAGAATCTCGTCGCCGTTGTCGAGCAGCGCGTTCATCGAAAGCTGAATGAGCTCGGACACGCCGTTGCCCGTGTAGATATGCTCCATCTGAACATTGGGCAGGCCCTTGATCTGCGAATACTGCATGATCGCCTTGCGCGCGGAGAACAGGCCACGCGAGTTGGAATAGCCTTCGCAGTCGGGCAGCTGCTGGCGCATGTCCTTGATGACCTCATCGGGTGTGCGGAAACCGAAGGGCGCTGGGTTGCCGATATTGAGCTTGAGGATGCGCTCGCCCTCGTCCTCCATACGGGCGGCCTCGTCGACGACGGGACCGCGCACGTCATACAGGACGTTATCGAGCTTGGTGGATTTAGAAAAAGTACGCATGGTGGTGCTCCTTGCAATTTGAGCTGAGGGATGGGGTTCGGGCTTGGAATCGTTGCGGGGTGATGATGCCTCGCCTTGATCAGCGTCGCCGGCAAGCAGCCAGGTAACATCGACCTCCAAAATACGGGCGAGCAGCTCAGCCACATCGCGCCGCGGGATCGTCTTGCCGCTCACATATTGGCTCATCTGACTCTTGCCGAGTTTTTTGCCGAGCATCTCCGATGCGCGGATTACGTCCGACTGGCGAACGTCGCGATTGGACATAGTCTGTCGCAGGCGATCGCAAAACGTCTCTTGGGCCACAGGAACCTCCTTGCTGGCAAAGTTCAATTTATAGAACACGAATTGAACCAAAGTTCAATTTAGCAAGCAGTATAGCGCCGTACCTCATTCGGAAGTTCAATTTCATAAGAAAATGTACCGGACTCCGAGATTTGCCCAAAGCGGACAATGACATGCACGCGTTTAGAGGTATTCAAGGAATCGAGCAGCGGCAAGCGAAACGTCGGCCGTTCGATATATGGCGTTGATCTGCCGATGAGGATGTCCCTCGAGTGGGCGCACGGCAACATCGAACTGACAGCGGCGCAAGATGAGCGCGGGAAGAACACTCACGCCCAGGCCGTCCTCGACCATGGCCATAATCGCATAGTCATCCCAGGTCGACAGCTTAGAGCGCACTGCCAGGCCCGCGCGGCGAAACAGCGGCGTAATCTCGTCGTCGCTACCGCGTTCCAGCAGGATAAACTGCTCGTTGGCCAAATCGGCAAGGGAAACGACCTCCGCGGTGGCAAGCGAGGAGTCCGCTGGCACCACGGCCATCAGCTCGTCTTGCACCAACGGTCGCGACGCCATGCCGGCGCCGCGTGGCTCGCGCGGGATAAAGCCCAGGTCACAACGACCCTCAGCCACCCATTGTTCAATCTCTGAGTAATCACCCATCAGCAACTCATAATCGACGTCCGGATGATCGGCACGAAAGCGCGCAATCACCGGCGGCAGCACGTGGGTCGCCACGCTCGAAAACGTACCGATGCAGATTTTGCCGCGCATGAGCCCGCGCATCTCATCCACCCGTCGCTGCAAGCGAGTGAATTCCTCGCATAACGCCTCGACTGCCGGCATGACCTGCCGCCCGTCGGCAGAAAGCACCACGCCCTCGCGACTTCTATCGAGCACTTTAAAGCCCCAGTCGGCCTCGAGATCGGCCACCATACGGCTCACGCCCGACTGCGAATAGCTCAGGCGCTCGGCAGCACGCGTAAAGCTTCCGGCGCGCACCGTCTCCAGCAGCACCTGCATCTTTTGAATATTCGTTTCCACGGCACCCCTCCACCTTTGCATGAGTTTTTGTCATGTTATCTATGCATTATATTCGCTTTTCTTCTAAAGCCAGTTCACCCATAGTGAACATGCTCGGATATAGAGGGGATGGAAGCGCATGAACAACGGGCTGTTTACGTACTTAGCAGCATTGCTATTGTTTGGCTCCAACGGCATCATCGCCTCTGCCATCGCGTTGCCGAGCTCCGATATCGTGCTACTGCGCACGTTTTTGGGCACCCTCTCGCTTGTCACCATTCTCGCCATCACCCAACGCCATAAGTTGCAGGCGCCATCTCGCCTCCGCGAAGCCGCAGCACTCCTTCTCTCGGGAGCCGCGCTGGGCGCCAGCTGGATTTTTCTGTTCCGCGCCTACCAGACGATCGGCGTCGGCGTATCCTCGCTGCTGTACTACTGTGGCCCCATCATCGTTATGGCGCTCTCCCCACTCATCTTTGGTGAAAAACTGACCGGCGGCAAAATCGCCGGCTTTGTCGCCGTCGCCTGCGGTGCTTTTCTCATTGCAGCGCAAGGTCTAGGCGGCAATATGCCCATTGCGGGCATCGTCTGTGGAATCGCCTCGGCCTTCTGCTATGCATTGATGGTCATCGCTAGCAAGGGTGCGCCGCACATCGAGGGCCTCGAGAACTCCACGCTCCAGGTGTGCGCCGCCTTTGTGACCGCACTGGTCCTCACGCTCATCACGCAGGGCGCTCCCTCATTCCTGTCCGCCGGTATCGCCGCCAGTATTGATTGGCGCGCCGTCGCTATGCTCGGCGTCGTCAACACCGGCATCGGTTGCCTGCTCTACTTTAGCGCCGTCGCCAAGCTGCCCGTCCAGACCGTCGCTGTCGTCGGCTACCTCGAGCCGCTTTCGGCGGTCGTGTTCTCGGCCGCCCTTTTGGGTGAAGCCATAACACCGGTCCGCCTGATGGGCGCCGCGCTTATCATCGGCGGCGCGATTTTTTGCGAACTCGCCGGCAAACGCGCAAACGCCAAGGCTGGCATCGCCCAGACAGTACGTGCTTAAAAGCCCCTGCTTTGAAATGCTACCTGCGTAGATAAATAATCCCCAGCTGAGGATTATTGTCTAAAATAACCCGATGTGCCAAACTGCTCTTGTATGTATAAAGACGGCATAAAGTTTTTTGTCCTAGACAGATAACCGGATGTCTAAGGGAGTCCTCGTGGCACACAATAAACTGGAGGCAAACCTCCAAGACCAGCGCGGGCAAGGCGGGCACGGAGCCATCCCCCTCTCCGCTGGCATGCTGCTCGTAACGCTCGGCGTCGTCTATGGCGACATCGGCACGAGCCCCATGTACACCATGAAATCAATCGTCGCCAACAACGGCGGCATCGGTACCGTCAGCGAGGACATGATCCTGGGCGCGCTTTCGCTCGTCATCTGGACCATGACGCTCGTGACCACGGTCAAGTACGTAGTAATCGCCATGAAGGCCGACAACCACAACGAAGGCGGCATCTTCGCCCTGTTCAGCCTCGTACGCAAGGTGGCACCATGGCTGATTCTGCCCGCCATGATCGGCGGTGCGGCACTGCTTGCCGACGGCATCCTCACCCCCGCCGTCACGGTCACCACAGCCATCGAGGGTCTGCGCACCATCGAATGGGGCCATGCGCTGCTGGGCGACGGCCAGACCAACGTCATCATCATCACAATCATCATTATCTGCGGCCTATTTGCCATGCAGCGCGCCGGCACCTCGTCAATCGGCAAGCTCTTCGGCCCGCTCATGACGCTGTGGTTCCTGTTCCTGGCAGGCGCCGGTCTGTTCAACATGCTCGGCAACCTGTCCATCTTGCGCGCGCTCAACCCCATCCGCGGCATTATGTTCCTGTTCTCGCCCATCAACCATTCGGGCATTATGGTGCTCGGCTTTGTCTTCCTGTCGACAACCGGTGCCGAGGCACTCTACTCGGACATGGGCCACGTGGGCAAGGCAAACATCTATGCATCCTGGCCATTTGTTAAGGCGGCCCTTATCCTCAACTATCTGGGTCAGGGAGCTTGGCTACTCGCCAATAACTCCAACCCCCAGATGCTCGCGATGGATATCGTTAACCCGTTCTATATGATGCTTCCCGAGCCCCTGCGCCCCTTTGCCATTGTGCTTTCGGCCGTGGCGGCCATCATCGCCTCGCAGGCGCTCATCACCGGCTCGTTCTCGCTGGTATCCGAGGCAACGCGCCTCAACCTTATGCCGCATCTGCGCATCCACTACCCCAGCGACACCAAGGGTCAGCTCTATATTCCGCTCGTCAACAACATCATGTGGGTCGGCTGCATCTTCATCGTGCTGCTGTTCCAGAACTCCGAGCGCATGGAAAGCGCCTATGGCCTCGCCATCACCGTGACCATGCTCATGACCACCACGCTGCTGACGAGCTATATCGCCGGCATCCTCAAGCACAAGCTGGGCGCCTGCATCTTTGCCCTGCTCTTTGGTGCCATTGAGTTGTGCTTCTTCGCTTCGTGCCTCACCATGTTCTTTGACGGCGGCTACGTCATGATCTTCCTGGCCGCACTGCTGTTCGGCCTTATGTATGTGTGGCGTCGCGGCACCGCCATCGAGCGCACGCAGACGATTCTGCTGCCCGTCTCCAAGTACATCGACCAGCTCAACCGCCTGCGCAATGACGAGACCTACCCCGTGCTCGCCGACAATCTGGTGTTCCTCACCAACAGCCCCGACCCGCTCACGCTCGACCGCGACGTGCTCTATTCCATCTTGGACAAGCATCCCAAGCGCGCCAAGGCATATTGGTTCATCAACGTACACGTTACCGACGAGCCCTATACGCACGAGTATTCCGTTGAGACCTTTGGCACAGACTTCCTGTTCCGCGTGCGCTTGGACCTGGGCTTTAAGGTCAATCAGCGCATCAACGCCTACCTGCGCCAGATCGTTGGCGACCTGATGGCCTCGGGTGAGTTGCCGCCGCAGCACCACACCTACTCCATCTACGAGACGCGCGGCAACGTGGGCGACTTCCGTTTTTGCATGCTGCGCAAGATGCTTGCCCCCGAAACGGACATCAACCGCAATGACCACCGCGTGATGGCCATCAAGTACGCCGTCCGCCGCGCTTGCGGAAGCCCGGCGCGCTGGTACGGTCTCGAGAACTCTGCCATCATCATCGAGTACGTGCCGCTGTTTGCCCGCATGCGCCCGGCCGTTAAGCTCGTGCGCACCCAGGTGCCGCTCGAGGTTCAGATTGAAGAGGCCGAGGAAATGGAAGTCGACATCTTCTCGGACGACTTGGTCAACGGCAACGAGGCCGGTAGGGACATGAACGTCGATCCCACCGAGCTGCTCGAGAGCGTCGCCGATACGCCCGAGCAACAGCAACTCGACGGACTCGAGAGCACCCAGCTCAACGACGCCAACTTCTAACACGCCACCAGCCATTGACGACAACGGCTCCGCATCTCATAAAAGGTGCGGAGCCGTTTTATGTCGCAACGGACCGGTGAGCTACGAACGACGCGGCTCGGGAACCACGAGCCTATCGGGGCTCGCGCCCTCGGCATCCATCAGGCTCACGTAGCGAATCGACGGATCCCCATACATCGCGTAGTAATAATTGCCCGTGCGCGCGCTAAAGCATCCGGTGTAGATAGTCTTCTCGAACTTGCCATCGCCCATCCTGGACGCTCCCTCGATCATCACCACGCCCTCGAGCGAGCGGAACATGCGAACGACGTTTTCGGTCTCGCTCTCCTTTTGCGGGTAATTGGCATTGAGGTACGCCGCCTTTACAAAACGGCTCGGCGAATAGCAATCGCCCGGAATGCCGCGCATGCCGGCACCGGCTCCATAGGGCTTAAGCTCGGCGCCACGCCATGTCGCTGTCTGCGGAAAATCGCTTGTGGCGGTGATATAGGTGCGCAGGTTTTCCATGTGCCACGGGAAGGTCGGCTGGTTGGCAAGGGTGTCGACCGGATCGTCGTATACATGCAGGCCGTCAGCCATCATCTCGACCACGATGCTGCGCTGGCTGTCGCCGATAATCCAATGGAGCAGCGACACGCCCAGCCCCTCTCCGGCAGATTTGGCGACAATCACCGTGTCGCGCAGCGCGGCCTCGACCTCATCAACCGTCGAGAACGTCGCTGCCACCCACAGGGGGAACTCATAGGCCGCGATATTGGTCTTGCCGTCGACAGGGTCCTCGGCATACTCGGCATAACCCGGGAAATTGAGACCCGCCACGGC
>CABUSE010000043.1 GCA_902494135.1 uncultured Collinsella sp.
CAGGTGCTCAAGGAAGATCGCGACATCGCGCTGGTCTCGAGCGACTATCGTTTGATGAACTTCAACACGTCGCTGCTCAAGACCAAGACGACCACCAACACGCAGGGCGTCCAGGCCTTCACGGCCAAGAAGGGCCGCTCGGTCACCACCGTCGGCACAACCGAAGAGATCCTTGGCGCCGGCGTCTCGGCCGAGAAGTTCACCGCGCAGAGCCTCCCCTCAGCCGGTGCCCTCATGAAAGAAAACGACATGCCGAGTTTGTTTGATTAGGACGACGGCAGAACCGCCATAGTTTTACAAAGCAGCGGGGCCCGGAGCGCAGCAATATCGCGCCCCGGGCCCCGCTCGTTGCGGAGGTCATCCTCGGAAATGTCGACGATACGGGGGCTTCCCGCACCGTCCTAAGCCGTTAGCAAAACTCGCAAAAGTTAGCAAAAGTTGCAAAAATTAGCAAAACTTGCAAAGGAGCTACCATGCAGTGCAGCAAATGGCTCCGCCATGCCAGGCATGCTCGAAGATATTATCGAGCGAACCAAAGAAGCGGCAGATAGCTACCTTTCACAGTCTCACGCGCGCATGAACGGCGTTCAAATTGGTCCAGTGGACATCGATTGGACATATGTTCAAGAAGCCCAGGGCAACTGGCGCACGTGCATGAATGGCATCTTCAGGCAACTCGAGAAGCATGGCATCGGGCTTCTCTCGAAACGACCTATCGGGAGCTTTCCGATAAAGACATTGAGTTTTTGCTCGCGATGCTGCCCGATTCTGGCCCCAGCAGGGTCTCGGAGATAGCCAAACGCATGGGCGTCGCCAGCAACTACACAAGCCAATACAAACGCCGCCTCCTGGAGGACGGCGTCATTGGAGAGCGCGGGCGTGGTCTCGTTGGCTTTGACATTCCCGCGTTCAGGGAATTCTTGAACGAGAAGGCGTTTTAGCACGTCGGAATTGTCCGCGGAAGCATCAACGCATGGCAATCAGCATTCCTCTTGGTAAGGACAGCAAGCATTTCCACCAACACCGATTGGCATGCGTTCTCCTTGTCCTTAGGCGAGCTTGCGAGCGAGCTCTCGCACCTCTTCCAACTTGGGCGACGATGCCATGCTGTCGCGCTCGGTCATACCGCTGATGGTGACAATGCCCTGATCATCCCACTTGCAGTACGCGCAGGTTGACTTGTACATAGCGATCGCCGCATCATAGACGCCCTCGCTGTGGCTATCGAGCAAAAGGGCCGTCTTGGTGAACGGGAAGCCCGTAGCACCAAAGGCGTACAGGCGGTCGATAGCGGCCTTCTCCTGCGCGGTGATATCAAACCAGTAGATAGGCGAAGCGAAGACAACCATGTCGGCGTCTTTCAGCGACTCGATCACGTCGGCCATGTCGTCCTTCTGCACGCAGGTGCCCTCATGGGTAAAGCAGTACTGGCATCCCAAGCAGCCGGCGATCTTTTTGCCTGCAACGCGGATGACCTCGACCGTATGGCCGACCTCGCGCGCGGTCTCGGCAAACGCCTCGACCATAGTGTCGGTATTGGCGCCCTTACGCGGGCTGCCGCTCAATACAACGATATTCATAGGAATCTCCCTTCTTCATGCCGCAGGCGCGCGGCATATTTTTTGTTTTAACCCAAACGTATGGAGTTATTCAATCGCCTCGTTTCAGCTACTCCCACTCTTTAGAAGAATCGTTGCTGGAGGCTTGGCATTGAATCGAGGCACGCCTTATTTCAGATATTCCTCAAAGAATGCCTTCAGCTTTCCAAACGGAATGATGTCCATCTGATCGTAAAGGTCGGTATGGCTGGCGCCGGGGATAATGAGCAATTCCTTGTTGTCCCCCGCCAGCTTGCCGTACGCGGTTTCGCTGAAATAGCGGGAGTGCGCCTTCTCGCCATGCGCCAGCAGTACCGCAGAGCGAATTTCGCTGCTGTATTGCAAAATCGGCATATTCAGGAACGACAGCGAGGACGTAACGTTCCAGCAACCGTTTGAGTTCAGGCTGCGGGAATGGTAGCCTCGCGGAGTTTTGTAGTAGGCGTAATAGTCCGCTACAAACTGCGGCGCATCCTCCAGTAGCGGATCGACCACGCCGCCCGCCAGCGCATAGCTGCCGTTTTTATAGTCCTCGGTGCGCTGCGCGTTCAGCGCTTTCCGCTTTTCAAAGCACGCCTGCTCGGAATCCTCGGCGTCAAAATAGCCGTTGGCGGTCACGCGGGTCATATCGTACATGGTCATAGCCGCGGTAGCCTTGATACGGGTGTCGATGGCCGCCGCATTGACTGCCATGCCGCCCCAACCGCAGATGCCGATGATGCCGATACGCTCCGGGTCAACGCTTTCCTGCACAGAGAGGAAATCCACCGCTGCGCAGAAGTCCTCGGTGTTGATGTCCGGCGATGCTACATAGCGGGGCGTGCCGCCGCTCTCGCCGGTATAGGACGGGTCAAAGGCAATTGCGAAAAAGCCCAGCTCTGCCATTTTCTGCGCGTACAGACCGGAGGACTGCTCCTTCACCGCGCCAAACGGACCGCTGACGGCGATGGCGGGCAGCTTGCCTTCCGCGTTCTTCGGCACGTACACATCAGCCGCCAGCGTGATGCCGTATCGGTTGTGGAAGGTCGCCTTGCTGTGCTCAACCTTGTCGCTTTTGGGGAATACCTTGTCCCATTCCTGCGTCAGTTTCAACTGCTCCATGCCTAAGCCTCCTTGTCAGTCGCTTTAAGGTATTGCTCGTCATCCACGAGCTCCAACCACTCGTTGGAGGCCTCCTCACCCGGAACCTCCACCGCGAGATGGGAGAACCAGCTGTCGGGCGCCGCACCGTGCCAGTGCTTTACGCCCGCGGGAATATTTACTACATCGCCGGGGCACAGCTCCTGTGCCGGTTTGCCCCATTCCTGGTAAAACCCTCGACCAGCCACGCAGACAAGGATCTGTCCGCCACCGCTTTTGGCGTGATGGGTGTGCCAGTTGTTGCGGCAGCCGGGCTCAAACGTAACGTTGTAAATGCCGACCTGCTCGGTGGAAAGGGGCGCGAGGTAACTTTGCCCGATAAAGTACTTCGCAAATGCGTCGTTGGGGGCACCGATGGGAAAGGCCATCTCGTTTTGATGCTCAGCTCTTGCATCAGCGGCATCGTCATCTGCCCAGACCTCCTTCGCCATGCGAAAGGCCGCCCACGCCTTGGGCCATCCCGCATAAAACGCCGCATGCGTAAGGATTTCCGCTATCTCCGCCCTGGTCACGCCGTTGTTCTTTGCGGACATAAGATGATATTGGAACGAAGAGTCCGTCAGCCCCTGTGCCATCAAGGCGACCACCGTCACCACACTGCGGTCTCGAAGGGAAAGCCTGTCTTCTCGGCTCCACACCTCGCCGAACAGCACGTCATCATTGAGCTGTGCGAATTTGGGGGCAAAGTCCCCCAGGGCATCTCTACCTGCCGTCTGTTTGATTGCCATGATCGATTTCCTCCTGTCGATGGTTTTGAGTGCAAAACTGCTTCCGCGCAGCTAAGCCGCGCCTAGACTCCTAAGCCCATTCGTCGCGCCTGCTCAAGAGCGGGATGCCCGGCGATTTCGCCCACACCGTTCACGCCGCCGGCGAAAACCGTTCCGACAAGCGTGCGCCTTTGGCGAAAATCCCTTGCGCTCCCGATTTGTATTGACGAGAATGAAGGTAATACCTAAACCTAACTTTAGGTCAAGGAATGAATTCTAGATTTATCCGGAGGAACCATGTACACAATCGGACAGGTGGCGGAGATGTTCGGTCTGCCCGTTTCCACGCTGCGTTATTACGATAAGCAGGGATTGTTCCCGGGGCTGGAGCGGACGTCCGGCATTCGCCGATTCGGCGATACGGAACTCGAGGCGCTTCGGGTCATCGAATGCCTGAAGAAGGCTGGGATGGAGATCAAGGACATCCGGCTGTTCATGGAATGGTGTGCGGAGGGCCCATCGACATATCCCAAGCGCAAGGCCATGTTCGAGGAACGAAAGGCCCACATGGAGTCGGAGATTGCGAAGATGAACCGCGCGCTGGACATGTTGAAGTTCAAATGCTGGTACTACGAGCAGGCGATCCAAGATGGCAACGAGGATAGAGTGAAGGCGCTGATTCCCGACGATTTGCCGGAAGAGATCAAAGATACCTACGATAACGCCCACGCCCAATAGTGCCGCCCGATACTCAAGGGACTTTGGCAAGGAGTCGTTTTAGGCAGACATGCAAAAAGAAAGCCTCCGAACCAGAAGGTTCGGAGGCTGTTATTCCCGTTATTTCGCTGATGGCTTTGCTCTATGGCGACGCCGAAACAGCATCAGGCGGTACTCGACGGTATCAAAACGCGAGTTCAGAAGCCAGTTCCCGTTATTCCCATAGGCATAAGCGCATCTGTTCGCGATTGCCTATCGATGCTCCGCCTCGAGCACGGCAGACACCGCATCGAGGAACTCCCGCACATGGTCTGCGGGCTGCAGCGAATGAAGCAGCCCGTAAGACACGAGACAGTCCCAATCGGTAGGGACGGTTTTGAGCATGGGGTGGACGTTGGCCCATAACGGCAGCGTCGCAAGCGCGAGGTCCTCGTTCGCGCCGCGATTGAACACCTCCGCCCGATATTGCGGGAAGTCTACGAGCGCGATTTGAGGATGATGCAAGAGTATCTCGTCGCGCACGCGATCGATTTCGGCGTTCCAGCCCCGGCGTATAAGCATAAGACTGTGATTGTGGAGGTCGTCGAATGTGACCATGTCGCGTTTGGCGAGTTCGTTGTCGACGGGAACGGCGCACCAGAGCGGCTCGCGCGAAAGCTCGAGGCCCAGGCACCCGCGCTCTTTAAGAAAGGCATCGTCGAAAATCCCCGCCACGATATCCATGTCTTGCCCGAGGTTCGCCAAACCGCGTGCCGCCGAGGGTGTGTTTTCAAACGTGACCACCTGAAGGCTCATGCCAGGGCAACGTTCCTTCACCTTCGGCCACAGCTTCGTGAGCGGCGTGCTGGGCGTCATGAGCGACACTCCCACGCGGATGATGCGCTTCTCTCCACGCTCGGCGACGCGGGCGCGTGCGATTGATTCTTGAGAGTACTGCACGATATGGCGAGCGTCGGCGAGCAGCGACCTGCCTGCTCGCGTAAGCGAAAGCCCCTGATGCGATCGGTGGAACAGCGTAAGGCCTAGCCGCGACTCCAGCAGGTTCATCTGCTTGATGACGGCCGTGGGCGTGATGAAGGACTCTTGTGCCGCCTTGGAGAAGCTGCCCGCCTCCGCCACGCGGATGAAAGTGTCAAGCTGTGGGTTGTACATCGATCCTCCTGTCACGCATTATGTGCCGTATATACCCCATGGTTATATCCATCATTCCAACGTGAACTTCTCGCACGTCAGCAAACGCCGTAGCATTGCATTCGAAAAGTCACCATTAAGGAGGAGACCATGGAGTATCTGAAGCTCAATAACGACGTAGAGATGCCCATCGAGGGTTTGGGCACCTTCCTCATGACCCCGGCCGAGGCCGAGGCGGCCGCAACCGCCGCGCTCGCGGCTGGCTACGAGCACATCGACACCGCCAACGCCTACATGAACGAGCGCGCCGTGGGCCGTGCCATCGCCAAGAGCGGCATCGCGCGCGACAAGATCTTCGTCTCCACCAAGCTCTGGCCGAGCGTCTACGACGCGGGCATGCCGGCGGTGGACGCCACGCTCCAGCGTCTGGGGCTCGACTACGTCGACATGCTCATCCTGCACCAGCCGGTAGGCGACTACCTGGCCGCGTGGCGCACAATGGAGGAGGCGTACCGCGCGGGCAAGGTGCGCGCCCTCGGCCTCTCCAACTTCCCGCAAGACAAGATCGCCGAGATCATCGAGATCGCCAACATCAAGCCGCAGCTCGTGACCGTTGAGTGCCACCCCTACCACGCCCAGCGCGACCTGCACGCCTACCTCGCGCCGTACGGCACGGTGATCGAGGCGTGGTACCCGCTCGGCCACGGCGACAAAGGTCTTCTGGAGGAGCCCGTCTTCGTCGCTCTCGCTGAGAAGTACGGCAAGACCCCGGCCCAGGTGATCCTGCGCTGGCACGTGCAGATGGGCACCTCCATCATCCCCGGCTCCAAGAACCCCGCCCACATCGCCGACAACGCGAACATCTTCGACTTCTCCCTCACCGAAGACGAGATGGCCGAGATTGCCAAGCTCGACGGGACCATGACCTACTACACCGCCACTGAGGAAGCACTCGCGGGCTACCTGGCCATACGCCCCGATTTCGACGCGCAGGAGTAGCACTCAGACGATAACGGACCAACCAAGCCGCCACCGAGGACCAGTCGGTTGTCGAGGACGAGCCCGCCGCAGTGCCCGCTGCAGACGGCAACGTCCTCGTGGCCTACTACTCGGCGCAGGGCCACACCGCTGTCGTAGCTCAGGCCATCGCCGACGAGCTCGGCGCCGATCTCTTTGAGGTGACGCCTAGAACCCGCGGGTTATAGCCCCGTGCGCACCCCAGCGTTATAGAACCCTCACCAACGGAAACTTCCGCCGGCGCGGCGCCCCTCGTATGGTGGATACGTCAAGTTGCGAGAAAGGAAGGCACCATGGACTACATCACCTTGAACAACGGCGTCAGGATGCCGCAGCTCGGCTTCGGCGTGTACCAGATCCCGGACGCCGCGGAATGCCAGCGCGCCGTGGAGGACGCGCTCTCGGTCGGCTACCGGCTGCTCGACACGGCCGCGAGCTACGGCAACGAAGAGGCGGTCGGGGCCGCCATTCGTGCGAGCGGCCTGCCGCGCGACGAGGTGTTCGTGACGACCAAGCTGTGGATGTCGGATGTGAGCTACGAGGGGGCCAAGCGCGGCTTCGACGCGTCGCTCAAGCGGCTGGGGCTCGACTACGTCGACCTCTACCTCATCCATCAGCCGTTCGGCGACGTCTTCGGCGCGTGGCGCGCCATGGAGGAGCTCTACGAGCAGGGCGTTATCCGCGCCATAGGCACGGCTAACTTCTACCCCGATCATCTCGCAAACCTCATCTCGTTCAACCGCATCGCCCCCGCCGTGAACCAAGTCGAGTGCAACGTGTTCTTCCAGCAGCGCGAGGCGCAGGAGTACATGGTCGGCAAGGAGGTAGCCATGGAGGGCTGGGCGCCCTTTGCGGAGGGCAGAAACGACCTCTTCCGCAACGAGGTCCTCGCTCGCATCGGCGAGGCGCACGGCAAGACGGTCGCCCAGGTCGTGCTGCGCTGGCTGCTGCAGCGCGGTGTGGTCTGCATCCCTAAGAGCACGCACCGCGATCGCATGGAGCAGAACTTCGACGTCTTCGACTTCGCGCTGGGCGACGACGAGATGGTCGCCATCGCCGCGCTCGACACCGGGCGCAGCGCGTTCTTCGACCACCACGACCCCGCCACCATCGAATGGATGTCCGGGCTCGTGCGCAACGTGTAGACGAGCGGTCAGACCGCACTGATAACTTACTAGGAGGAATTGCCATGAACTCATTCACGTACGACTACCCGGTCAGGAACTACTTCGGCGAGGGGGCCATGGACCAGGCACTCGACGCCGAGATGGGTGCCATGGGCAAGACAGTGATGCTCGCCTACGGCGGAGGTTCGGTCAAGCGAACCGGCGTCTACGGCCACGTGGTCGATAAGCTCACGAGCGCGGGCAAGCGCGTGGTGGACTTCGGCGGCATCATGCCCAACCCGACCTACGAGAAGTGCCAGGAAGGCGCCGCGCTCGCACGCGAGGAGCAGGTCGACTTCATTCTCGCCGTCGGCGGCGGGTCGGTCTTCGACTGCTGCAAGGTGGTCTCCGCGCAGGCGATGCTTGATGAGGACATCGAGACGTTCGAGCACGTCGACGGCAAGATGCCGAGCTCGTTCATCCCCATGGGCTGCATCGTGACACTCTCCGGCACGGGCGCCGAGCAGAACAACGGGGCCGTCATCACCAACGAGGAGACACACGTGAAGGGCGCCTATCTGGGGGCGATGCCCATGTGGGCGGCGCTCGACCCGGCGCTCACGCTCACCGTACCGCACGCGCAGTTCATGAGCGGCGCGTTCGACACGCTCTCGCACTGCATGGAGAGCTATTTCGGAAGCCCGCGCGGACGCAACGTCACCGACGACATCAACCTCGCCATCCAGCGCAACGTCATCCGCAACATGCGCGTCATCGCGGACGACGACCAGAACCTCGATGCCAGAAGCGAGCTCGTATACGACTCCGCCATGGCCGAGAACGGCGTGCTCAAGATCGGCAAGTCAACGGACTTCCAGGCGCACATGATCCAGCACCAGTACGGCGCGTACACCCACACCAACCACGGAATGGGCCTCGCGGTCATCCATCCTGAGCTCTACCGCCACCTGGCCCCCGAGGCACCCGCGCAGTTCGCCCGCTGGGCGCGCGAGGTGTGGGGCGTCGACGCCAAGGGCAAAGACGACCTTACGGTGGCGCTCGAGGGCATCGACCGCCTGCAGACGTTCATCGGCAAGATGGGGCTTCCCACGAGCTTCGCCGAGATGGGCTCCGACGCGTCCGACGAGACGCTGCACAAGGTTGCGGGCACCTGCGTGCTCACCGGCGGCTGCGCCAAGAAACTGGAGCGCAGCGAGGTGTTCCAGATTCTGACCGAGTGCCTCTAGATCGGCGGGGGTCCCGATCAGCCCGCGCCGAAGGAAACAGGAAGGCTCCTCGTTTTTCCCGAGGAGCCTTCTGAGTTTTTGCCCGATTGTGAAACCATGTGGCTTGCAGGTGCGGCGGTTCCGAAACGTCCCCATCGGTCGCCATCGGACCGTACGAAACCGTATGAAATACAGGAACAAGTGTTCTATTACTATTCCCACTCGATGGTCGCGGGCGGCTTGGACGTGATGTCATAGCACACGCGGTTGGCGCCGGGAACCTCGGCAACGATACGGCCGGAGATGCGGGCCAGTACGTCGTAGGGCAGCTTGGCCCAGTCGGCGGTCATGGCATCGCTGGACTCGACGGCGCGCAGGATGATCGGGCGCTGATAGGTGCGCTCGTCGCCCATAACGCCGACGGACTTGATGTCGGGCAGGACCGCGAAGTACTGCCAGCAGCTGTGCTCGGAGTTGCGCTCGCCGGTCTGCTCAAACAGACGCTGGTTGTAGGCGTCGAGCTCCTCGCGCACGATGGCGTCAGCGTTCTTGAGGATCTCGAGCTTCTCCTTGTCGACCGCGCCGATGATGCGGATGGCCAGACCCGGGCCCGGGAAAGGCTGGCGGAACACGATGTGACCCGGCAGGCCCAGCGCCAGACCAAGCGCGCGGACCTCGTCCTTAAAGAAGTGGTCGAGCGGCTCAATAAGGTCGAAGTGCACGCCCTCGGGGAACGGGATCAGGTTGTGGTGGCTCTTGATGGTGGCCGTCTTGCCGCCCGTCTTGCGAGCGCCGGACTCGATGATGTCGGGGTAGATGGTGCCCTGAGCCAGGTACTTGACCGGCTTGCCATCGGTCTCAAGCTGCTGAGCCACGGCGAAGAACTCTTTCCAGAACTGCGTACCGATAATGCGGCGCTTCTCCTCGGGCTCGGTCACGCCGGCCAGAAGCTCGGCATAACGGTCCTCGGCGTGGACGTGGATAAAGTCGACATCGAACTGCTTGGTGAAGACCTCCTCCACCTGCTCGGGCTCACCCTTGCGCAGCAGACCGTGGTTGATGAACACGCAGGTCATCTGCTTGCCCACGGCGCGGGCGCCCAGCGCAGCCACGACGGAGGAGTCGACGCCGCCGGACAGGGCCAGAATCACGCGGTCGTCGCCGACCTTCTCGCGGAACTCGGCCGTCATGGTCTCGACCAGGTTGTCCATGCTCCAGTTGGGCTCCAGGCCGCAGATCTCAAACAGGAAGTTGCTCAGCAGCTGCTGACCGTACTCGGA
>CABUSE010000044.1 GCA_902494135.1 uncultured Collinsella sp.
CTTCCATTCGTCACCTTCATTACTCCAACGACGAATTCTAGGCGGTGTCCCCGTCCTTTCTTGAAAGGGCGGAGGCGGGGCATGCCCCGCCTCTTACACCACATCTCTGTGCGCTACCGTCGAAATGGCGATGAATACACGATTTTGATCTAACTGTTAGTCCTTATAATGGACATATGTTGCGTAACTTAAGCAAATACTGTCTATTTATATGTTGCAAACAAAGTAGCAGTACTCATTTTTGCCATTTTTTGACCACGGCCTTTGTGACAGACGTGCTGGCGGGTTCGAATCCCATGCGCTGGGCATGAAAAAGGAAAGGCCTCCATCGCTGGAGGCCTATCAAATCAGTGGTGGGCGATGAGGGATGTCCGCGTGCGGCTCCGCCGCCCGCATCCGCTTCGTCGCTTCGCTCCTCGCGTGCTGCGCTGGAAAACGCTTCGCGTTTCCTCAGCTCCGCACCCTTGCGGGTTCGAATCCCATGAAATGGGCCCAAACAAAAACGGTCCCCTTTCGAGGACCGTTTCCAATTCAATGGTGGGCGATGAGGGATTCGAACCCCCAGCCTTGTGCGTGTAAAGCACCTGCGCTAACCGTTGCGCCAATCGCCCGTGCGGAGAGAGTATAGCAAAACAATCGCCCCATTCACCTCATATCCATTAAAGGTAACCGGCGCGTGTCACAGCGGAGCTGATTCAGTTGAGATTGCCTGAACATTCCGCCCCTCTTTACGCCCTCGGGTATACTCAAAAGCTACTGATTCGATTTGATGCCCAGCAACAGCAGAGGGGATAGTATATGTGCGGTTTTGTCGGTTTTGTCGGTGGGACGGATAACCAATCCGAGGTGCTCACCAAGATGATGGACCGCATCGTCCATCGCGGTCCCGACATGGGCGGTCAGTTTATCGACGGCCGCGTTGCCCTGGGCTTCCGCCGCCTGTCGATCCTCGACCTGACCGAGGCCGGCGCTCAGCCCATGGCCAATGAGGACGGCAGCGTCGTCATTGTCTTCAACGGCGAGATCTACAACTTCCAAGAACTCCGTTCCGAGCTCGAGGCCAAGGGCTACAAGTTCCACTGCGGCGCCGACACCGAGAGCCTCCTGCACGGCTACGAGGAGTGGGGCGAGGCCGTACTCGATCGTCTGCGCGGTATGTACGCCTTCGTCATCTGGGACAAAAAGAAGAACAAGCTTTTTGGCGCCCGCGACATCTTTGGCATCAAGCCGCTCTACTACTATCCCATGGCCGATGCGGGCGACGGCGCTCCGGGCGTGCTCTTTGGTTCCGAGATCAAGAGCTTCCTGGACTACCCGCACTTCCACAAGGCGGTCAACAAAAAGGCTCTGCGTCCGTACATGACGCTGCAGTATTCGGCGACTGAGGAGACCTTCTTCGAGGGTGTCTACAAGCTGCCGCCGGCGCACTACTTTACCGTCGATATCCCGACCGGCAAGATGAACATCGAGCGCTACTGGGATTGCGATTACTCTGCCGTCGAGAAGCCGTTCGAAGAGTATGTCGATGAGCTGGACGAGGTCGTGCACGAGAGTGTCGAGGCCCATCGCATCGCCGACGTCAAGGTCGCGTCGTTCCTCTCCGGTGGCGTCGACTCCAGCTACATCGCCGCTTGCCTCATGCCCGACAAGACCTTCTCGGTGGGCTTTGACTACAAGAACTTCAACGAGACCAACTACGCCAAGGAACTTTCCGATAAGCTCGGCGTCGAGAACGTTCGCAAGATGATTACCGCCGACGAGTTCTTCGGTGCGCTCGAGGACATCCAGTATCACATGGACGAGCCGCAGTCCAACCTGTCTTCCGTGCCGCTGTGGTTCTTGGCCGAGATGGCCCGCAAGGACGTTACCGTCGTGCTTTCGGGCGAAGGCGCCGACGAGCTCTTTGGCGGCTACGCCTACTACGAGGACACGGTCCCGGTGCGCAAGTACAAAAAGATGGTGCCGCTGCCCATCCGTCGCGCGCTCGGTAACCTGGCGCTGCATATGCCGTACTTCAAGGGACATAACTTCCTGGTCAAGGGTGCCGAGATCCCCGAGAAGTCGTTCCTGGGACAGGCTCTGGTATGGCCGGAGCGCGAGGTCGACGGCGTGCTCAAGCCCGAGTACAACACCGGCGATGGCGCCTTCGAGCTTGCCGCTCCCATCTATGCGCGCGTGAAGGGTCAGCCCGAGCTGGTCAAGAAGCAGTACCTGGACATGAACATGTGGCTCCCGGGCGACATTCTGCTCAAGGCCGACAAGATGTGCATGGCACACTCACTGGAGCTGCGCGTGCCCTTCCTGGACCGCAAAGTCATGGAGTTCGCCGAGCACATTCCCGACCGCTACCGCATTAACGAGAACGGCAACAAACAGGTACTCCGCCACGCTGCCAACAAGTCGCTGCCCGATGAGTGGGCCACCCGTCCCAAGGTGGGCTTCCCGGTGCCGATTGTCTACTGGCTGCGCGAGCAAAAGTGGTACGACTATGTCAAGGAGTACTTCACCGCGCCGTGGGCAAGCGAGTTCTTCAATACCGACGAACTCATGCACCTGCTCGATCTGCACTTTGCGGGCAAGGGCGATTTCCAGCGCAAGATCTATACGCCGCTCGTGTTCTTGGTGTGGTACAAGCGCTTCTTTATCGACGAGGACCAGCCCGCTGTTCAGGCTGCCTAGCCTCGGCTGACGAACGCCTGCGCGTAACGGCTCCTCCGGGAGCCGTTTTTGCGTGGGTGCGTTTCAGTTACTATAAAACCGTCCCTGCCAAATGGCTGAGAAAGGTGAAAGATGCACCATTCGGATTCCGCGACCGTGACCACGGTCGATACGCTTGCCAAGCTTCTCGATGTGTGCGGCGAGCTGCGCGCATCAGAGCAGGTTGACGAGCGTGCCGTGACCGGCTGCTCGTTTGATTCGCGCACGGTCTCGGCAGGTGACGTGTTCTTCTGCAAAGGTGCTGCCTTTAAGCCCGTGTTTTTGAGCATGGCGCTCGATGCGGGCGCCGTCGCATTTGTGTGCGAGGAGTCACTGGTCGAGTCTCTGGAGCCGCTGGCGCAGGAGAGCGGCGCGGCGATGCTGGTCGTGGATAGCGTCCGCACGGCCATGGCCCTGTTGCCGCCGGAGGTCTACAACCGCCCCGACCACGACGTTAAGATCGTGGGCATCACCGGTACCAAGGGAAAGACCACGGCCGCTTTTATGCTCCAGTCGATTATCAAAGCGGCGGGCGAGTCCTGCGGCATGATCGGCTCGGTGAGTACCGACGATGGCATCGAGTGCTATGAGAGCACCAATACTACGCCCGAGGCCCCCGAGGTCTGGCGCCATATCGCCAACTGCCGCACGTCCGGTCGCCAGTCCATGGTCATGGAGGTCTCGAGCCAGGCGCTCAAGTACCAACGCGTCGAGAATCTGCCGTTTGACGTGGCGTGCTTCCTCAACATCGGCCGCGACCACATCTCGCCGATTGAACACCCCACGTTTGAGGATTATTTTGAGAGCAAACTCAGGATCTTTGACCAGGCAAAGACCGCCGTGGTGAATCTGGGCACCGAAGAGGCCGACCGTGTGCTGGAGGCAGCGTCGACGGCCGAGCGCTTGGTGACCGTTGGCGTCGAGCATCCCGAGGCAAGCCTGTGGGCGAGCGACGTACGCATGGTCGGCTTTAGCATCGAGTTCAACTTGCATGGCCTGTGTGCCGACGAGTCCGAGGCGGGGGAGAAGATCCTGCTGGGTATCGCGGGAGACTTTAACGTGGAGAACGCGCTGGTCGCTATCGCCGCTGCGCGCGAGATCGGCATCGGTATCGATGCCATCAAGAAGGGCCTCTCCAAACTGCGTGTGCCGGGCCGTATGGAGGTCGTGGAGTCGAAGGACGGCCGCGTGATCTGCGTTGTCGACTATGCGCACAACCAGCTTTCGTTCCGTTCGCTTTTCTCGTCGGTCAAGCGCGCGTTTCCCGCTAGCCCGGTCATCGCAGTGTTTGGTGCTGCCGGCGGCAAGGCGCAGGAGCGCCGCGAGCAGCTTCCGCGTGAGGCCGCACCGTATTCCGACCTGATGATCTTTGCCAACGAGGATCCAGCTCACGAAGACCCGATGAAGGTCTGTCGCGAGCTTGCCGAGCATGTTCCCGACGATACGCCGAACAAGATCATCCTCGACCGCGAAGCCGCCGTGCATGCGGCGTTCAAGGCGGCGCGCGAGGAGTACGTCAACCCCGATGCTCCCACCATTGTCTTGCTGCTGGCAAAGGGTGACGAGGAGCTCATGCACGTGGGCGACGAGTTCGTGCCCGTCGAGAGCGACCTTTCGCTGGCCAATCGCCTAATCGATGTTACCCAGTTTGACTAATGAACCATGATGGCGGCGGCGCTCTGAGTGCGCTGTCGCCATAAGCGTGTTCCCTCAATCAAAACATGCCGTCCAAGTCCAAACCCTTCTACGTAAACGGAGTAACCATGTCCCACAACACCCTGCCGACCGTTGCCGAGCTTTCGGGCGAGATGCGCGAGCGTTTGGCCAAGGTCAAGTACGTCTTTACCGACCTGGATGCCACGATGCTCGCACCCGGCTCGTGCGTGCTGCGCGACAACGACGGCAACCCCTCGACCAAACTCGTCGAGGCCGTCGTGGCGCTCGCTCGCGCTGGTATTCAGGTGGTTCCCACCTCGGGCCGCAACCGTACCATGATCCACGAGGACGCGCGCGTGCTCGGCCTCAACTCCTACATTGGTGAGATGGGCGGTCTGGTTATGTACGACCTCAAAGCCAACGATTGGGAGTATCTGACCGGTGACATGCCTTACGACCCCGCCTGCGGCCTCACGCCGCACCAGGTGATCGAGCAGACCGGCGTGTGCGAGAAGATCCTTGCCCGCTGGCCGCACAAGATCGAGTACCACAACGACATGTCGACCGGCTACAAATACCGTGAGGTCACCGTCGGCATGCGCGGCAATGTGCCCGACGATGAGGTCCAGGCCATCCTGGACGAGGCCGGCTGCGGTCTGATCTGGGCTTGCAACGGCCATCTGACTCATCTGTCCAAGCCGACGACGCTCGAGCTCGATCGCGTCGAGGACGGTCGCGCCTTCAACATCAACCCCGCGGGCCTCAACAAAGGCGTCGCCATTGCGCGCTTCTGCGAGCACCTGGGGATCGAGCGCGAGGAGACGTTGGCGCTCGGCGATTCCGAGTCCGACTTCTACATGGCCGATCACGTGGGCACGTTCTGCCTGGTCGAGAATGGCCTGACGAGCGCCGGCGCGCCCGAGTTCCTGGCTGCTTGCGAGAACGCTTTCGTTACGCGCGGCAAAATTGTCGACGGTTGGGCGGCGACGGCAGAGCTGCTGGTCGCGGCGCGTTCGTAGCGCGGCGTCGCCGCACTTGGACATGTCTTTTCGAGAGAGACTGGTGAGGTAATGTCCGATATCGAGAATCCGGCAGGCGACACGCGCCCGATTGGCGTGTTCGATTCTGGTTTGGGCGGTCTGACGGTTGCGCGCGCGATTGCGACGGCGCTGCCGCACGAGTCCGTCTACTACTTTGGCGACACCAAGCGCTGCCCCTACGGCACCCGCACCGAGGATGAGGTGCGCTCGTTTGCGTTGCAGGCGGGCCGTTGGCTGTCGAAGCACGACGTCAAGATCATGGTCATCGCCTGCAACACGGCGACCGCTGCGGCCTTGCGTCTGGCCCAGCAGGTGCTCGACGTTCCCGTGATCGGCGTGATCGCGCCGGGTGCCCGTGCGGCAATCAACAGCACGCGTACGCGTCGCGTGGGCGTGCTCGCCACCAACCTCACCATTCGCTCGGGCGCCTACACGCGCGCCATTCAGGATCTAGATGCCGGCGTCGATGTATACGGCTGTCCAGCCTCGAGCTTTGTCGAGGTTGTCGAACACGAGCTCGCCTCGGGTGCACATCTGCAGGAACAGTGGCTTGAGAACGAGGACATCTTCGATACGCCTGCCGTGCGTGCGCTGGTGGGTGCCACGGTTGAGCCGCTGCGCGACCACGGCATCGATACCGTGGTGCTCGGCTGTACGCATTTTCCGCTGTTGGTGGGACCTATCCGCCATGCGCTGGGGCCTGGGGTGCGCGTCGTGAGTTCCGCCGAGGAGACCACGCGCGAGCTGACCGATATCCTCACGCGCCGCGAGCAGCTGGCGGGCGACGCCGCCGAGCCGCAGCATCGTTTTGCCACGACGGCCGATAACATTGCCGAGTTTGCGGTGGCGGGCAGCTTTATCTTTGGTCAGCCGCTCAAGAGCATCGAACATATCGATATCGATGAGCTGAAATAGATGTAAGGCAGCCGCCAAAGCCTTCGCCACATATTTTGCCGAAAGGATATTTCTATGGAGTACATGCAGGTCAACCGCGCCAACGGCCGCGCCGCCAACGAGTTGCGCCCCGTTAAGCTCACCCGTGGCGTCATGAAGCACGCCCACGGCTCGTGTTTGGCCGAGTTCGGTGACACGCGCGTGCTGTGCGCCGCCACTATCGAGGAGGGCGTGCCGGGCTGGCGAAAGGGAGCTAAGGCCGGCTGGGTGACCGCGGAATACGCCATGCTGCCGGCGTCGACCGGCAAGCGCTGCAAGCGCGAGCACGCCAACCGCAAGGGTCGCTCCATGGAGATCGAGCGCCTCATTGGCCGCAGCCTGCGTACCGTCGTCAACATGAAGGCGCTCGGCGAGTACACCGTCACCGTCGACTGCGATGTGATTCAGGCCGATGGCGGCACGCGTACAGCGAGCATCACCGGCGCCTGGGTGGCGCTGCACGACGCCCTCGCCATGTGGGTCGAGGCGGGCAAGATCGAGCGCATCCCGCTTACCGGCCAGGTGGCTGCCATCTCTATGGGCGTTGTCGACGGCAATACGCTGCTTGACCTCGATTATTCCGAGGACAGTCATGCCGAGGTCGACATGAACCTCGTCGCCACCGATACCGGTGAGATGATCGAGCTCCAGGGCACCGGCGAGCAGGCGCCCTTCGACCGCAAACGCCTCAACGCCCTGCTTGACCTGGGTGACAAGGGTGTCGCCGAGCTCATCGAGCTTCAGCGCCAAGCCATCGCCTAACCTGCCAAAAAGGGACAGGTTTATTTTGGTAGGTTTTATCTGCTGAAATGCTGCGTTGAAAGGTCCGATCGCCTGAGAGGGGAGAGGTCAAGTGCCCAAACGCCCCTCACGCGGCTTGCTATAGAGACAAGGAGGCCAGTCATGGCACTTGAGAAGATTGACATCGACACCCTCGACCCGGCGGCGACCATCGTCGTGGCAACCGGAAACGCTCATAAGCTCACCGAGATCGAGGCCATTTTGGGCAAGGTCATGCCCGAGGTGCGCTTTGTGGCGCTCGGCCAGCTGGGTGATTTTGAGGATCCCGAGGAAAACGGCACGACGTTTTTGGAGAACGCCATCATCAAGGCCCAAGCCGCGGTTGAGGAGACGGGCCTTATGGCCATTGCCGACGATTCGGGCTTGGTCGTCGACGCGCTGGACGGTGAGCCCGGTGTGTATAGCGCGCGCTATGCGGGCGTGCACGGCGACGATGCCGCCAACAACGCCAAGCTTCTCGTTAACCTGGAAGGCGTGGCAGATGAGGACCGCACCGCGCGCTTTATGAGCGTCGTCGCGCTCATCGACACGGACGGTCTGGTCACCTATGGCGAGGGCGCCTGCGAGGGCGTTATCGCGCACGAGGGCCGCGGCGACCATGGTTTTGGCTATGACCCGCTGTTCCTGCCGGTCGACACGCCGGGCAAGACCATGGCCGAGCTGACGGCTGACGAGAAGAACGCCATCAGCCATCGATTCCATGCGCTCGAGCACCTATCCGCCAAACTGACGGGCGAGGAGTAGGCCGTGCGTGCGGTGGTGCAGCGCGTACTCAACGCCGGCGTGACGGTCGACGGCGAGTGCGTGGGCCGCATTGGACGCGGCTACCTGGTGCTGCTGGGTGTGGGCCATGGCGATACGCGTGCCGAGGCCGATAAGCTGTGGGGCAAGCTCCGCGGGCTGCGCATCAACGAGGACGAGAACGGCAAGACCAACTTGGCGCTTGCCGATGTCGACGGTGAGGTGCTCGTGGTGTCGCAGTTCACGCTGTTCGCTGACTGCCGCCACGGTCGCCGCCCATCGTTTACGGATGCCGGCGCGCCCGATGTTGCCAACGAGCTCTACGAGTACTTCCTGACGCTCGTTCGCCAAGATGTCGAACACGTGGCGCACGGCATTTTTGGCGCCGATATGAAAGTCGACTTGGTCAACGACGGCCCATTCACCATCGTCTTGGACACCGATAACCTTTAGGTTACGCGGTTTTACCAAACCGCGTAACAACTGGTCATGCGAGATTGTCGTCTGGTACGTATTCGAGACCGGGCTTTTTTAGCTACTTGCGTATGGCCACAACAGGGTGCTATAGTATTAGAGTTTTGTCTATCTTAGGGGTATTATCCCCTTTTTGAATTGCACCTTCTGGAGGCCCTGTTCATGGAAGAGATGGAAGTCAATCACGTCGACGATATCCACGAGAAGCTGACCGATATGGTGGGCGATCGCGTCAAGGTTAAGGCCAACATGGGCCGTACCCGCGTCGTCGAGCGCATGGGCACCATCAAGAGCGTCCACCCGGCCGTCTTCATTGTCGAGGTTGACGAGCGTCGTGGCCGCAAGTCGCGTCAGTCCTACCAGTATATCGATGTGCTCACCGGTCAGGTCGAGCTGTTCGACCCCGAGAGCGGCGAGCATATCTTTACCCCGCTCGGCAATCAGCTCGAGGAGCATTAACGGTGACCGATCGGTCCCTGACTCTTTCCGCGCCGGCAAAGATTAACCTCTACCTGGGGGTTCATACCGAGCGCGATGACCGCGGCTACCACAGGGTCGATTCCCTGATGGCGGCCGTCGGTCTTTCCGATACCGTGACGGTCACGCCGGCGCAGGCGCTGACCGTCCAGACGGTTCCGGCATCAGATTTTCCCATGCAAAAGAATACGGCGTATCGGGTTGCGGTTGCTATGGCCGAGCATTATGGTCGCGAGGCAAACATCTGCGTGACGATTGAGAAGCGCATTCCATTGTGCGCCGGCTTGGGCGGCCCCTCGACGGATGCGGCCGCGGTCATTGTCGCCTTGGCAGAGCTCTGGGGCATTGATCGCACCGACCCAGCGCTCGACGATATTGCGCGGGGCATTGGTGCTGACGTCCCGTTCTTTTTGCACGCGAGTCCTGCGTTCTACGTAGGTGGGGGAGACGTGCTAGCAACTGAGTACCCCGCGCTGCCCGCGACGCCCGTCGTGCTGGTCAAGCCGCGCGAGGCAAGCGTTTCGACAATTGAAGCCTATCGACGTTTTGACGAGGCCCCGGTGCCTGCGGACAAGCCCGGCGCGATAGCTTCTGCCTTGCGTGCTGGTGATGCCGAGACGGCATATGCACTCATCCATAACAATCTGGGTGTCATTTCCGCACAGATGGAGTCGCAGATTCAAACGGTCCTCGACTGGCTGCGTAAACAGGACGGAACCGTTGCTGTAGATGTGTGCGGATCGGGTGCCTGCTCGTTTGCCATTTGCGACACCGCTGCCACGGTCGAAAGGCTTGCCGATGCTGCCCAGCAAAATGGCTGGTGGGCCTGCGCGACTGAGTTTATTCCCAACACGGTTCAAATCGACGCGCCAAAGAAATAAAAATTTCTCTAGCACGCGGCGAAAATCTTTGTTACTATAGTCGAGCTAACGGGTTGTGGCTCAGTTTGGTAGAGCACTGCGTTCGGGACGCAGGGGTCGCTGGTTCAAATCCAGTCAACCCGACCAGAGCATGAGGAGGGACCGC
>CABUSE010000045.1 GCA_902494135.1 uncultured Collinsella sp.
AGTACAAGACCATTCCTATCTTGATCCAGTACTTCCGCGGCGGCTACGGCCACGTCGAGCTCGGCCCCATGATGGCCTGCATCATGATGGTCGTTATCCCCATCGTCATCATGTACATCCTCTGCCAGAAGTACATCATCGACGGCGTGGTGGCAGGTGCCGTCAAGGGCTAATGCCGTAACTGTTTTGCAAGTTTCTGCGGCGCCCCTCAGCGCGGCGCCGCATATCGAAAGGTAGAGACATGGCCGAGATTGTTCTCAAACATGTTCAGAAGGTGTATCCCAACAACGAGTCAAAAAAGAAAGGCTTCTTTGGCAAAAAGAAGAAGACCGAGGAGAAGAAGCACAACCTCAAGGTTACCGAGGACGGTGTGCTCGCTGTAGAGGACTTCAACCTCACCGTTCACGACCAGGAGTTCGTCGTCCTCGTTGGCCCCTCTGGCTGCGGTAAGTCCACGACGATGCGCATGGTCGCCGGCCTGGAGGACATTACCTCGGGCGATGTGCTCATCGACGGCAAGCGTGTCAACGACGTGGCGCCCAAGGACCGCGACATCGCCATGGTGTTCCAGAGCTACGCTCTGTACCCCAATATGACGGTGTACGAGAACATGGCATTTACGCTCGAGCTCAAGAAGGTTCCCAAGGACGAGATCGACCGCAAGGTTCGCTCTGCTGCCGAGATTCTGGGCATTACCGAGTACCTCGACCGTAAGCCCAAGGCGCTCTCCGGCGGCCAGCGCCAGCGTGTCGCTATCGGCCGCGCCATCGTGCGTGACCCCAAGGTCTTCCTGATGGACGAGCCGCTGTCCAACCTGGACGCCAAGCTTCGTAACCAGATGCGTGCCGAGCTCATTAAGCTGCGCCACGAGATCAAGGGCACGTTCATTTATGTTACTCACGACCAGACCGAGGCCATGACCCTTGGCGACCGTATCGTGGTCATGAAGGACGGCGTCGTCCAGCAGATCGCCACGCCGCAGGAGGTCTTCAACCATCCCGCGAACATCTTCGTCGCCGGCTTCATCGGCGTGCCGCAGATGAACTTCTTCGATGCCCAGCTGGTGCGCTCGGGCAACGGCTTTACCGTCAAGACCGAGGATATGAACGTGGCACTCGCCCCCGAGACTTGCGCTCAACTTGCCCTCAACTGGGACGGCGGCGACGTGAAGGAGATTACGGCCGGCGTGCGTCCCGAGCAGATCCTGCTTGCCGACAAGGGCGAGGAGGGCGCGCTCCAGGGTACCGTCGAGGTGACCGAGCTCATGGGCTCGACCGAGCATGTCCACGTGACCGCTCCCGACGGCCAGTTTGTCCTGATTATCCCCGTCGTCGACCTCGAGGCCAAGGGCGCGCTCAAGGCTGGCGACACCATCTGGTTCAAGTTTGAGAAGAACGCGACCCACCTCTTCGATAAGGTCTCTGGCAAGAACCTAATCTAGGCCCGGTGCATCCAGGCCCTCCCTTTGGGCGACTGCGGTATTGCCATCCTTTTGCCGCGGTCACATATAAGGCTCCCCTCCCGTCCACTGGGCGAGAGGGGAGCCTTTCTTTGTGTTGGGATTGTCTGACCGGTCGTTTGTCTCGATCTGTAACGGGTAGGGCCGATTTCGGACGTTAGATGTTACAGATCGAGACGGTTCCGCTGAGCTAACCATTTCATCTAAATCTGTAACACCAAAGGTGAATTTCAGCTGCTAGATGTTACAGACTGAGATAAACCCAAGGGAAGGGGCCGGTATGTCTCAATCTGTAACAGCTGGGACCGTTTTTACCGAGTAGCTGTTACAGATCGAGATTGTTTGGTCGAGTCGGGTCACAGGGTAACGTGCGGGCACAAAAAACGGAGCCGTGTTGCCACGACTCCGTTTCTCAAGAGGATGGGTAAGGGAAGCGAATTAGTTCAGGTGCCAGATCTCGTCGTTGTACTGGGAGATGGTGCGGTCGGACGAGAAGGTGCCGGCGTTGGCGATATTGATCAGCGTCTTGCGCATCCAGGCGTCCTGGTCCTCGTAGTCGGCCAGCACGCGCTCCTTGGTCTGGATGTACTCCTCAATGTCGAGCAGGGCCATAAACCAGTCCTTGCCCTTAATGTCATCGTGCAGGCGCTGCAGGCGCTCGGCGTTGCCGGTCGCCATAAAGGCCGGGTTGGTGATGAAGTCCACCAGCAGTTTAATACCGGGCTTGCGGTAGAGCACACCGGCGTCATAGGTGCCGTCGGCATAGAGCTGCTCGACCTGTTTGGACGAGGCACCAAAGGTGTAGATGTTCTCGTCGCCCACGAGCTCGGCAATCTCCACGTTGGCGCCGTCAAGCGTGCACAGGGTTAGGGCGCCGTTGAGCATGAACTTCATGTTGGAGGTGCCGCTCGCCTCCTTGGAGGCCAGGCTGATCTGCTCGGAGATATCAGCGGCGGTGATCACGCGCTCGGCGGCGGTGACGTTGTAGTTCTCGATCATGACGACCTGCAGGTAGGGAGCCACGTCGGGGTCGTTTGCAATCCACTGCGACAGCGTCAAGATCAGATGGATGATGTCCTGCGCGATAGTGTAGGCAGGCGCCGCCTTGCCGCCAAAGATGATGGTGACGGGGTGCTTAGGTCTGTTGCCGTTCTTGATATCGAGGTACTTCCAGATGATGTAGAGCGCGAGCATCTGCTGACGCTTGTACTCGTGGATGCGCTTGACCTGGACGTCGATGATGGCGTTGGAGGGAATGGTCACGCCCTGCTCGAGCGCCATGAACTGGCGCATGATGGCCTTGGCTTCGACCTTGGTGGCGGCCAGGCGCTCAAGAACGTCCTTGTCGTCGGCGAACTTGGCGAGTTTGCTCAGATCGCCGGTGCTGCGCCAGTCGGTGCCGATCACATCGTCGAGCAGGCTGGCGAGCGCGGGGTTGGCCCCATGGATCCAGCGGCGGAAGGTGATGCCGTTGGTCTTGTTGGAGAACTTCTTGGGATAGATCTCGTAGAACGGATGAAGCTCGGTGTCCTCCAGGATCTTGGTGTGGAGGGCGGCTACGCCGTTGATGGAGAAGCCAAAGTGGATGTCCATGTGGGCCATGTGGACGGTGTCGTGCTCGTCGATGATGGCGACGCGCGGGTCATCGTGCTCGGCCTTCGCGATCTCATCGAGCTTGACGATAATGTCGGCGATGGCAGGGGAGACCTTCTGCAGGCTGGCGAGCGGCCACTTCTCGAGCGCCTCGGCAAGAATCGTGTGGTTAGTGTAGGCGACCATGGAGCGTACGATGGTCACGGCCTCGTCAAACTCGATGTCATGCTCGGTGGTGAGCAAGCGAATGAGCTCGGGGATGACCATGGTGGGGTGCGTGTCGTTAATTTGGACCACGGCGTAGTCGGCCAGATCGTGCAGGTTGCTGCCGCGCTCGACGGCCTCGTCGATCAGGAGCTGGGCGGCGTTGCTCACCATGAAGTACTCCTGATAGATGCGAAGTAGGCGGCCCTGCTCGTCGGAATCGTCGGGGTAGAGGAACAAGGTGAGGTTCTTGGCGATCTCGGTCTTGTCGAAGTCGATGGAGCTGCCGGGGACCAGGCCGTCGTCGACGCTTGCCAGGTCGAACAGGCGCAGGCGGTTCTTGGTGGGCTGGCCGTAACCGGGCACATCGATGTTGACGAGCTTGGAAGTAACGGCAAAATCGCCGAACTCGACGGTGTAGGAGCGGTCATCGTCGACTAGGATGTCCTGCTCACCGAGCCACTCGTCGGGGACGGCCTTCTGCTGGTTGTCGACAAAGCGCTGACGGAACAGACCGTAGTGATAGTTGAGGCCCACGCCATCGCCGGTCAAGCCCAGCGTGGCGATGGAATCCAGGAAGCATGCGGCCAAGCGGCCCAGGCCGCCGTTGCCGAGTGACGGCTCGACCTCGAATTCCTCGATCTTGTTGAGGTCGTGACCTGCGGCGGTGAGCTGGTCCTTAACCTCGTCGTAGATGCCGAGGTCGATCATGTTGTTGATGAGCAGCTTGCCGATCAAAAATTCGGCGGAAATGTAATAGAGCTTTTTCTTGCCGTTGTTGAGCGGGCAGGCGGCGGAGCGCTCCTGCACGAGTTTGACCAGCAGCTTGTAAATGCGACGGTCGTCGAGCTGCTCGAGCGAGGTGCCAAAAGACTGCTCGGCGAGTTCCATGAGGTTAATTTGGGGCATGTTTTCTCCTGTGATGGGTTGTTTCATGTCTGCAATTCATAAGAAGCCCGCGCGAGGGGATTGGGGTGGCCTCGCGCGGGAAAAGCAAGCGCGTCCGCACGGTGGGGAGGGGTCGGGCGCGGTAGCTCCTATTGAGGAAGCTCGATTTCGGCTTCCGACGGGATGCGGAAGTAGGTCTCGGTCCAGTCGGTGAGTTTGTGCTCGAGCTCGCGGGTGATGGCGCCGTCGAGCATGCGCCAGGTCCAGTTGCCGCCCAGCGTGGCAGGGGTGTTGATGCGCGCCTCGTTGCCCAAGTTGAGCAGGTCCTGCATGGTGTAGATGCACGTGTCGCTCACGCTGGCGGCGATGGTGCGGTTGAGTGCATCTGCCATGGGTTCGCCGGCCTGCTGATGGGTGTACAGGGCTGCCTGCTCGCGCTGACGGGGGGTGGCCGTTCCCTCAAACCAACCGCGCGCCGTCTCGTTGTCGTGGGTGCCCACATAGGCGACGGTGTTGGCGATGTAGTTATGCGGCAGGTAGTACGAGTTGGTGCCCTCAAAGGCAAACTGCAGGATCTTCATGCCGGGGAAGCCCGAGTTGTCGCGCATGTCGATGACGCCGGGGGTGAGGAAGCCCAGGTCCTCGGCGATGATGGGCAGCGTGCCGAGCTTTTCCTCGAGCGTCTTGAAGAACTTGAGGCCGGGACCCTGCGTCCACGAACCGTAGGACGAATCGGGCGAGGAGAACGGCACCTCCCAATAGGCCTCGAAGCCGCGGAAGTGATCCAGGCGGATGACGTCGTACATGTCGAGGGCGGCGCGAATGCGGCCCTCCCACCAGGAGAAGCCGTCGGACTCCATGGCGTCCCAGTCGTAGATGGGGTTGCCCCAGTACTGGCCGGTGGCCGAGAACTGGTCGGGCGGCGTGCCGGCGACGCTCACGGGATTGCCGGCGGCGTCGATCTTAAAGAGCTCAGGCGTCGCCCACATCTCGACGGAGTCACGCGAGACATAGATGGGCAGGTCGCCGATGATGAGAATGTCGCGCTCGTTGGCATAGGCCTTGAGGCGGCTCCACTGGCGATCGAAGAAGTACTGCGTCATCTGGTGGTAGAGCATACGCGCCGGATGGTCGGCGCAGACCTTGGCGGAAGCCTCGCCGCGGGTGCGGAGCTCCGCGGGCCACTCCCAAAACGCCTTGAGACCGCACTCCTCTTTGACGGTCATGAACTCACAGTAGGGGATGAGCCAGTCCTCGTTGGCCTGGATAAAGTCATCGAAATCGGCCGGCTTGTCGGCAGCAAAGCGCTCAGCGGCGCGGTCGAGAATCTGACGGCGGCCGCCAAAGATAGCACCGTAGTCGACATTGCTGGGGTCGGATCCCAGATACACGCCATCGATATCGCGCTGCTCCAGATACCCTGCCTCGATAAGCTCGGCAAAGTCGATAAAGTTGGGGTTGCCTGCGCGGGCCGAGAACGACTGATAGGGCGAATCGCCATAGTTGGTCGTCGTAAGGGGCAGAATCTGCCAGTAATGTTGTTTGCACGAGGCGAGAAAATCGACGAAGTCGTAGGCATTCCAGCCAAAGCCGCCGATTCCGTATGGTCCGGGCAGAGATGAGACGGGCATGAGGACGCCGCTTGCACGCTCCATGAATGCGCTCACCAACCTTCTTGTTGTGGGGTCGGCCTGCCGATGGGTGTGCAGTCCGCCTCCGATGTTCTGATTCGATACGCCTATTGTAAAACATGTTGTTTAAACATGTACAGGCAAGATAAAAAAGTTGGTCGATTTTCGGCGAATGGTTACATGCCATGAAAAAGCCCCGACCTCACAACGTGAGATCGGGGCAAGAGCGGTATGTAGGTTTTGCTACTCGGCGTCGGCGAAGCCGTTGGGGTTGTGGCTCTGCCAGTTCCAGCTATCGCGGCACATGTCCGCGATGTCGTACTGGGCCTTCCAGCCCATCATGCGCTCGGCCTTGGAGGCATCGCACCAGTTGGCAGCGATGTCGCCGGCGCGGCGCTCGCGGATCACGTAGGGCAGCTCCTTGCCACAAGCCTTGGAGAAGGCGGCGACGACCTCGAGTACCGAGGTGCCGGTGCCGGTGCCCAAGTTAAAGATCTCGACGCCGGTCTTGCCGTTCATCCAGTTGAGGGCGGCCACGTGACCAGATGCCAGATCGCACACGTGGATGTAATCGCGCACGCCGGTGCCGTCGGGGGTGGGGTAGTCGTTGCCAAAGACCTGAACGGCCTCGAGCTTGCCCACGGCGACCTGGGCGACATAGGGCACCAGGTTGTTGGGGATGCCCTTGGGATCCTCGCCGATCAGGCCCGACGGATGGGCGCCGATGGGATTGAAATAACGGAGTAGCACGACGTCCCACTCGGGGTCGGCGGTGTGGACGTCCATAAGGATCTGCTCGATCATCCACTTGGTCCAACCATAGGGGTTGGTCGCGGGCTTCTTAGGATCCTCCTCGGTGACGGGCGGGTTGTCCGGGTCGCCGTAGACGGTCGAGGAGCTCGAGAAGATGATGGACTTGCAGCCATGGTTGCGCATGACGTCGATGAGCACCAGGGTGTTCTCGATGTTGTTGTGGTAGTACTCGACGGGCTTGCTCACCGACTCGCCGACGGCCTTAAAGCCGGCAAAGTGGATGACGCGGTCGATCTGATGGGTATCGAAGATCTTGTTCATCGCATCGCGGTCGAGCACGTTGGCCTCGTAGAAGGTGAGGTTCTTGGCGGCCTCGTCGCCCACGATGGTCTTGACGCGGTCGACGGCGACGGCGCTGGAGTTGGAGAGATCATCGACGATGACGACCTGGTAGCCACCCTCGAGCAGCTGAACGACGGTGTGCGAGCCGATAAAGCCGGCGCCACCGGTAACGAGGACACAGGTGTCTTTGGGGTCGAGTGCTTTGGACATGTAGTCTCCTATCGAATCAGGAACACTTCTTCAGGGGAGTATAGCGCAGGCAGGGACGCCCAAATCGTGCGCTGTAGGAAAAGCAGAGGATTGTGCTAACGTACTCATAGAAGAGCTTGCGTACGCATAACCTGATCTTTGGCATTTGCTTACGAGCCGCTGACCTTGCAGTTTCCTGCCGTTCGTGGAAATCGTTGGGACGCGCCATATGTACGCTAATATGTATGAGTTGAGCGACATATAAATAAGCATGTAACGGAGTACATATGTCACCAAACAGCGATTCCATCCTTTCCCAGGAGTTCTCGCGCCGCACTGCCCTCAAGGCCCTGTTCGGCGCCGCTTCTGCGGCAGTTCTTTTTGGCCTGCCCGCTCGCGCCCATGCGGCGGAGGCTTCCAAAGAAACCACCGATAAACTGAATGCCGCCCAGGCCCAGCTCGACGAGGTTCAGGCCCAGCTCGACAGCATCGCAAATGAGTATGCGGCGCTGGCCAACAAGAATGCCCAGACCCTCAACGACATCGAGAATGTCCAGGGCAAGATTGACGACACGCAGGCCCAGATCGATGAAAAGAAGGCCGAGCTCAAGAAGAAGCGCAACGACCTTTCCGATCGCGTGGCCGCCAGCTACAAGTCCGGCGGCACGAACATCCTGTCGCTGCTGCTGGCCTCTGGCTCGTTTGAGGAACTCGTCGCCAACGCGCATTACGTTGAAAAGATCAACAAGAGCGACCGCGACGCCATCGAGGACATTCAGACCATCCAGGAAGAGCTCGATGCGCAAAAGACCGAGCTCGAGTCGCAGAAGGCCGACTTAGAGAAGCTCAAGGACCAGCAGACTGCCCAGATGCAGGACATGCAGGCCAAGCAGCAAGAAGTCCAGACCGTGCTGAACGGTCTTTCCGACGACGTCAAGGAGCTCATGGCTCAGCGCGATTCCGAGATCCTCGCTGCTGCCCAGGCTGAGGAGGCCGCTAGGAAGGCTGCCGCTGCCGCGGCTGCCGCGAACAAGAACAATTCCTACTCGGGTGGTTCGAGCTCGGGTGGTGGATCGTACGCGCCCGGAACTCCGCAGCAGAATGCCGGCTCGGGCAAGCAGCAGGCTGTCGTCAACGCGTGCTACTCCACGCCTTCGCCGGGTCAGAACTGGTGCGCGGCGTGGGTCACCAATGTCTTCCGTAACGCCGGCGTTGGCTACTTTGGAGGCAATGCGTGCGACATGTTTAACGCCTGGTGCTATAGCTCCGACCGCTCGGCGCTGCAGGTGGGCATGATCGTGGCCGATTCCTCGCACAGCGGCACGGGTGCTCCGGGCCTTATCTACGGTCATGTGGGTATCTACGTTGGCGGCGGCATCGTTATGAGCAACGAGGGTGCCATTACATCGAAGTCGCTCGATTCGTTCATTAGCTTTTATGGTACTGGCTCTGGCGTGCGCTGGGGCTGGCTTGGCGGTATTGCGCTGTCGTAAAGCCGACTGGGCCGCGTGCCCGCCCGCAATATATTTGATTGCCTGCTCGGGCAGTCCTGCGCAAGACGAAGGCCACATTAAGTGGCCTTCTTTGCGTGCGGAACTCGCGATCAATCAAATATATTGCGGGCGGGCACGCGGCCCTCTCGGGTTCGGGGCGCGACGCACCGGACTGGGTTATCTGAATAAATATGGCGAAGGCCCCTTTCGGGGCCTTCTTTTTTAGAGGAATTCGCCGACTCGGTGGACTTCGGGTTCTAGGTCTACGTTGAATTGGTCTTTGACGGTTGCCTGGATGTGGCGGATGAGTTCGTCGACATCGGCGGCGGTGGCGTGGTCGGCGTTGACGATGAAGCCGCAGTGCTTCTCGCTCACCTGCGCGCCGCCAACGGCGTGTCCTCGCAGGCCGGCATCCATGATGAGTTTGCCGGCAAAGTAACCCTTGGGGCGCTTGAAAGTGGAGCCGGCGCTCGGCATGTCGAGCGGCTGCTTGTCCTCGCGGCGCTGGCGGTAGTCGTCCATGTCGGCCTTGATCATCGCGGCGTTGCCCGGGGCGAGATTGAAGGTGGCCGAAAGCACGATAAAGCCGTCATCGGCGATGCGGCTCTTTCGATAACCCAGGTTGAGCTCGTCGACATCGAACTCGATGATATTGCCGCTGCCGCGGGTGCCGTCGTCGAGCTGGCGAGCGGGTTTGTAGACGCGCACGGACTCCAGCACATCGGCCATGCAGGCACCGTAGGCACCGGCGTTCATGTAGCAGGCGCCGCCGACCGATCCGGGGATGCCCGAGATGGGCTCCATGCCGGTGAGACCGGCCTCGGCTGCCGCGGCTGCGACATCGGAAAGCAGCGCGCCGGCTGCCGCCGTGACGTGCGTGCCGTCGATCGTAATGTCGGAGAGGCCTTCGCCCAGCGCCACGACGACGCCGCGGATGCCCTTGTCGCCGACGAGTAGGTCGGAGCCGTTGCCCACGATGGTGAGGGGCAGATCGCAGCGATAGCAGGTATCGAGCGTGGCGACGAGGCCCTGCTCGGTATCGGGCGTGACAAAGACGTCGGCCGGGCCGCCGATCTTAAACGTGGTGTGCTCGCGCATGGGCTCGCTCATCAGTACGTTGTCCTCGCCGGCAACGCCAGCAAGCGCGCACAGCAGGTCCTCGTTAAAAAAGTCGTTCTCGTGCATACGAATATCCGCCTTTTGGTGGTCGTTGTCATCAATCGATTGCAATAT
>CABUSE010000046.1 GCA_902494135.1 uncultured Collinsella sp.
ATGGCCTGCCACTGCGACAGACCCAGCGAGCGCGCTGCCTCGGCCTGGCCGGGATCGATGGACTCGATGCCGCCGCGCAGGACCTCCATCATGTAGGCGGTGGAGTTGAGCGAGATGGTAACGAGGCCGGCGGTGAAGGTACTCCAAATCTGGTTGGCCTGAGCGGTCTCGAAGCCCATGCCGCGCAAAACGGTGAAGCCCGCGTAATAGATGAGCAGACCCTGGACCATCATGGGCGTGCCGCGCACGATGGTGGAGTAGATGGTCGCAAAGCCGCGGCCGATACTCTTAAAGAAGCGCACCAGGTCGTTGTCCACGCGGTCGAAGGTCTGAATACGCAGGAACACAAAGAGCAGCGCCAGGAAGAATGCGATGACGGTGCCGAAGGTGGCAAGCGCGATGGTGATCTCGATACCGCGAATGAAGAAGTCGCCGCTCTTGTAGGTCATGTAGACCAGGCTCGACAAAAAGTCGCTGGGGTTGGAATCCGAGACAATGCTCACCTGCACCAGATCGATAAACGACATGACGCAGCGGTCGATAAAGAAAACTGCCGCGATGGCGACCACGACGTAGCTGCCTAAGCGTGCTCCACGACGGAAACGCTCAGATGCGAACGGCGATTTTTCGCGATAGTCGCTCCAGTGCATAAGCTTGGTGACCAGCGCCGCCGCCGACACGACGAGCCACGCCCACAGGATTGCCCAAAGGCAATCTTGAAACACGCCCGTGGGAGCCAAGAAGCTCAGCGGTGTGGGGTTGCGCTGGCTAAACGCCAGGCCGAGCGCCGCGATAACGCTCGTGCCCAGGTACACATAACGGTGGTCGGCCTTGATAAAGGAGGCCAGACGATTGATGGTTTTCATGCTGCCTCCCTATGCCGGCTGGCGGTCGAGGCACGCGTCCCACATTTGGTCGCGCTCCTCTTGGCTAATGCCCTTGAGTGTCTTGTCGATGAGCTTAAGGAGCTTGTCCGAGCCCTTGCGGCAGCCGACGTTTGCCGCGACCTCCTGCTTAAAGCCCTCGCCCTCGGCAAAATGAATGGGGACGATGCCCGGGTTTTGGGCCATATAGCCCTTCTCGTTCTCGGTGTTGTAGGTCACGGCGTCGCACGTGCCCTGCAGCAGGTTCGAGAACACCGTGGGGACGGAGTCGACCGGGTTTTTGTGCACAACGCCCGGAATCTCGTCGATGACAGTATCGAGCATGGTGTCCTTTTGGCCGAGGACCGTAGCGCCGCTAAAGTCGCTGAGCTTGGTCGCGTTTTGGTAGGGCGAGCCCTCTTTTACGAACAGGCCAAAGTAACCGATAAAGTACGGGTCGGAAAAGCCGACAGACTCCTCGCGCTCGGGCGTGGCGCTCATACCGGCGATGATGAGGTCAATCTGGCCGTTGTTGAGCGAGTCGATAAGGCCCGAGAAGCTCTGTTTGACGGCAACGGGCTCGCCGCCGAGGGCCTTGCAGACGATCTTGGCAATCTGCACGTCGTAACCATCGGCATAGGCGCCCTGCACGTTGTCGATGGGGATGGTGTACTCGCTGGCTTCGGAGACCTGCCAGTTGTACGGGGCGTAGGCCGCCTCCATGCCGATACGGATCTTGTCCTTGCCGATCACGGAATCGGACAGGTCGTCGCGACCGCCGCCCGTCGTGGGCTGAACTACTTCCAGCGTGGAGGGACGCTGGCAACCGGCAAGTGCGCCGGCGACGACAGAAGCGCTCGCAGCGAGAGCGCTACCCAAAAAGATGCGACGGCTGCATACCGGCTGTGGATGCGCGTCGCGTTGATGGGGAGAATGCATAATCTGCCTTCCCTGTTGAATCGTATGCTGACGAGTTAACAGGATATACGCCAGCGACCAGCAGCGCAGCACAAGCTCGAAAAATTAATAGACACACGGTAGTCATTGGGGACGTCGATGTTTTGGCAATGCCGGCGAGCGACGTCCAGAGCGAACAAGTTGGCATGAAAAAGGCAAGGCATAGACCTTCTGGTCATGCCTTGCCTTTTGAATGACAAATTGTCGCTCTGGGTGGCGCGCAGCGTCGACCGGCCCGCCGTTCGTCAGAACGGCGGAACCTCTAGAACAAGGTGACGCTAAAGCTACGTTTATCGGTAGCGCCGGGAGCCAAGGTGATGGTGTTGACCTTGTGCTCAAAGACATCGTCCTCGGTGTCCATGGTGGTATGACCGGTCCAGGGCTCGAGCGCCACAAACGGAGCGTCGTTGGCGGCAGACCACACGCCGATGTACTTAAAGCCCTCAAAGTCGATCTTGACGCCGTGGCCCGACTTGCGGCCGCGCAGTGTGAGCGTGGAACCCGGAGTATCGGTGAACATGATGGCATCGTTATCGAAGCTGCGGTGCGTGATGGGCAGCACGTCCGAGTTATCGGGAGCCTTGTAGCTACCCTCGAACGTCATAAGACCGTCGGGCGTGATGATGGGAGCCTCGTTGGTCCAAGCCTCGGTAAACGCCAGCTCGTAATCCTCGAACGCCTCGTCCTCGGCACCGGGGGCGGGCACGTTAAATGCGGGGTGGCCGCCCACCGAGAACGGCAGGTCCACGTCGCCGGTGTTGGTGACGGCAAAGGTCTGCGTGAGGGTGGCGTCGCCGGTCAAGGCATAGGTCATGTTGAGCTTAAAGTGGAACGGGAACGCCTTGAGCGACTCGGGTGTATCGGTGATCTCGTACGTTACCGAGGAGCCGTCCTCCGAAACCTCGACCAGCTTGTGCTCGACAATGCGCGCGAGTCCGTGGCGCGGCATCTCGCAGATGCCGGCCGCAGACGTTGCCGTGTTGTTGCGCAGCGAGCCCACAATGGGGAACAGGATGGGCGCGTGCTTGCCCCAAAAGGCGGGGTCGCCCTGCCACAGATACTCGTTGCCGTTGAGGGCAAGGCTCGTGAGCTGGGCACCCATGGAATCGATGGCCGCGGTGAGGCCGCCGCGCTTGATGGTAGTGACAGTAGACATGCTACTTCCTCCAAAAGTAAACAATAGTGTCGAGGGCTATTGTCCCACTCTTGGCGGCGGGACGGGACGGCAGGCGATTATTGAGTAGCCATAGCGGAATGAGCGGCGAGTGCCTACTGGGTATCCACGTAAAGGTCGAACCCGCCCTGCGGTGTGGTGTCGACCGTGTCGGGCGCCTGTGAGTTAAAGCTCACGGGGACCATGCGCTTTGAGGCACGGAAGCGCGTGCCGTCGGTGGCGACGGGCGGTTCATCGACGGTGAGCTCGTAGTCGCCGGGCTTAAGTTCGATGCCGTCACCAGCGGAATTGACGTATTGATACTCGTCAATCGTCTGCCCTTTGAGCGTGCGCCCCACGATGTAGATGAGCATTTGGCTGTCGCCGCGCGCGGTGTCCCACGTCGCGCCGTCCTTGACCTCGACCGACACATGTACCGAGCGCGTGCGGCCGAGCGATTGCTCGATAGACATCTCGACCTTGGCGGCGTCTTTTCGCTGTTGTTCAACATGACTCCAGACGTTTCCAATTACCGAGCATGCGATAACGCCGGCCATGAAGGCGATAAGGATGGGGCCGAGCGGAGAACGGCGGCCCGCGTCTTCCTCACGAGCCAGGTCGGGGCGATGTGTGGGCGCAGGCGCCTGGGCGCCTTGCGCGGGCACGTCGAGAATGCTGAAGGATGCCGTGCTGTCGGGGTCGATGGTGTGACGCGGCTGCGGGATCTTTGCCGGCGAGATGGACATGTCCGCCGGCTCACCGAGTGTGGCCGTGGCATCGGCCTTAGCCTCATCGGCCTCGGCTTGGGCCCAAGCCTGCTCAAAGGTCAGGGGCTCGGCGGCATCGGAGGCGGCATCAGGCTCGACAGCGGCATCGTTGCCGGTCTCGTCCTCGTCGCTCGACACGTCACGCGACGCGGGCTCGTCCCACTCCTCGTCCGGAGCCTCGCCCTCGCTATACCACCATTCAAAGTTATCGATATCCATACGGGGCGCCCCTTAGGCCTCGCAAATAAACACTCGCTAGTCTTATACCCCCAGACGGCACCGAAGCTCACCCGCGCCGGACACGAAAACCGTCACAACATTCGACGTTTTTCCTCGTTTTCGAGATTTTCATCGAATGTTGTGACGGTTTAGGCGGCAGCCACGCCGCGAATGTGACAAAGAGACTGTCCCTTTGTCACATTCTGTTAGAGTTGCAGGGATTGAATCCCGCTTATTCATGCGACATTGGAGTGACAACCTTGACCGCCGCAACCACGCCAAAAAGTAAGTCAACTGCCGCCGCGCTCTCCCCCGCACGCACCAAGCTCTGCCTGGCGCTGCTCGTGTTGTTAGGCTTTTCGCTCGGCTGCTCGGAGTTCGTGGTCATCGGCATCGAGAGCGACCTGGCGACGGAGCTCGGCATCTCGCTTGCCACCGCGGGCCAGCTCATCAGCGTGTTCGCACTGATCTACGCTATCGCGACGCCGGTGCTCGCGCTCAGCACGGGGCGCTTCCGTCGTTACCAACTGCTCGTGTACTATAGCATCGTCTTTGTGCTCGGCAACCTGGTCATGGCGTTGGCGCCCAACTTCCAGGTGCTGTTCATCTCGCGCATCATCCTGGGCTCCGTCTCGGGCGCACTGCTCGCCGTGGGCGTGACGTACATCCCCGAGCTTCTGTCTCCGCAGCAAACTTCGCTTGCCATCTCGGTGGTATATGGTGCGTTTTCCGTGGCAATGGTCTTTGTCACTTCGATCGGCAAGTTTGTGGCCGACACGCTCGATTGGCACGTGGCCATGTACGGCACGCTGGCCTTTGCCGTTCTGATCTGCGGAGCGCTCGTGGCGTTTATGCCGCGCGCTGGGCAAACCGACGAGCCCGCCACTTTTCGCGAGCAGGCGGGTCTGCTACGCGAGCCGAGCATCATCACCGGCATGCTCATCTTTTTGTTTGGCGTGGGGTCGGTCTACGTTTTCTACGGCTACGTGACGCCTTATCTTGAGCAGGTGCTGGGCATGGGCACGGTCGAAGCCAGTACCACGCTCATGGCCTACGGCGTGTTCTGCCTGATCTCGAACATCCTGGGCGGATGGATCGATGCGCGCTTTGGCATGAAGGCGCTACTCGTGACGTTTGTGCTGCAGGCTGCAGCGTTACTCGGACTGTTTGCTGTGGGCGGCACCATGCCGCTCGCGCTGGTCTTTGTCTTTAGCCTGGCGCTGCTCATGTACCTGTTCTCGGTGTCGTGCATCACGCACTTTATGGACGTGGCACGCAGCCGCCATCCCAAGTCGATGGTACTCGCAAGTTCGGTTGAGCCCATGGCGTTTAACGTCGGCATCTCGTTTGGCACCGCAGTGGGCGGCGCCGTGGTAAGCAGCGTTGGCATTGCATATGTAGGCGCGGTCGGTGCCGTGTTCTCGCTTGTGGCCTGGGCGCTCACGCTGGTGACGATTAAGTTGGCTCGCTGGGAGCGCCGTCGTCAATCAGCACAGCCCCGGATGCAGGCATAGGGGCGAACATAGCCCAAGGTGGCGAGCAACCGGTGAAAACCGTCCCATACGAGTAGTGTTTATCCGCCTGCAAGCTCCAGCAGTGCAATTTCGTGTACTTCAGATACACACTTTTCTACTATTTCGTGTATTCCAAGTACATGAAATCGTACTAAACTATGTATCTGAAGTACACGAAATTGGAAAGGCGGCCCCATGCGCAGATCAATCGAATCCGTTATCGAATCATGGGCGACAAAGGACGCGTCGCGCCCCCTCCTCATCCGTGGTGCGCGACGCGTAGGCAAAACGTACGTTGCCGAGGAAATCGGCAGACGAATCGCCGGCGATGCGTTTGTCAAACTCGACTTTCAGACCGATCTTGAGCTGATCGCTCCGCTGTTCGACTGTCCCACCGACGACGTTGACGCCATCGTGGCGCGAATCTCAGACTATAAACGCACCCCCATTCGCAAAGAAACCGCCTTCATCCTGTTTGACGAGGTGCAGCTCTGCGAACGGGCGCTCAACTCGCTTCGCTTTTTTTCGGGTTCGGGCTGGCGCATATGCGCGGCCGGCAGTCAGCTCGGCGTCGCCACGCGCAAGCGCAAGTTGCCTTTTCCCAGCGGCGTTCGTCAAGAGACCATGCATCCTATGTCGTTCGAGGAGTTTCTCTGGGCGCTCGACGAGGAGCAGATGGCCAATGCCATTCGTACCCACGCCGGCACGCTCGAGACCTACGCCGCGCACCAAGCCGCGCTCAGCCTGTTTCATCGATACCAGATCGTGGGCGGCATGCCCGCCGCCGTCAACGCATATCGCAAGACGTTATCCATCGAGGATGCGCGCGTCGAGCAGCGCGAAATCGACGAGACCTATACCGCCGATATGACCGACCCCGAAAACGGGATCAGCGGCGTGGCGGCGCGCAAGGTCTGGCGCTCCATTCCGTCCCAGCTGCTGAGATCGTCCACAAAAAAATTCAAGTACTCCGAGGTCGAACGTGGAGGCCGTCGCGCCAAGCTTATCGAGCCGCTCGACTGGCTCGAAGGCGCCGGCATCATATCGGTCAACAACCTGACCGAAGGCATCGAGCCTCCCCTCGTTCCCTTCGACGACGAAGATGGAAGTTTCTTTAAGGTCTATCTTCTCGATACCGGCCTCATGTTCTACAAACTCGGCATCAACCCGCGGCTCTGGCTCGACCTCAAAGAGGATTCCGCCATAGCGCTATCTTCCGACTTCCGAGGCGCCCTGGCGGAAAACTCGGTCATGCAAGCATTTTCGGGCAATAGCTTGCAGACGTATTACTGGGTGCCGCCGTCGTCTTGGAAGACGACCGGCGAGCTCGATTTTTTACTTCAGACCGACCGTATGGAAATTGTGCCCGTCGAAGTAAAGTCCGCACGTAACGTGCGCGCGAGAACCCTCGGGTCGTTTATGGACAAAGCCCGATCGCCATATGCCTACATTTTGTCCGAGAACAATTTTTCCCGCAGCGAAACCGATGACGGGCGCGAGCTGCGCCACCTCCCCTTGTACGCAGCGGGCTTTATTGGAGCAAACTGCCTCAAGAGCAGTCTGTAAGCCCTGCGCGACCGCCTAGAAAGGAAGCCGCTCATGCAACGCATTCTTTTTATCTGCTATGGAAATATCTGTCGCTCGACGATGGCTGAGTCCGTGTTTACCGAGCTAGTGCGGCGCGCCGGGCGCGCGGGCGAGTTTGTCATTGATTCCGCTGCGACCTCGACCGAGGAGATCGGCAACCCGCCACACCACGGCACCATTGCCAAGCTACGCGAGGTCGGGATTCCCGTCGTCGCACATCGCGCACGTCAGGTGCGTCGCGCGGAGTATGGCGACTGGGACCACATTGTCTATATGGACGACGAGAACGCCCGCGCCCTGTACCGAATTTTTGGGAAGGACCCCGATGGCAAGATCTCGCGCCTGCTCGATTGGACCGATCGCCCCGGCGACGTGGCCGACCCCTGGTACACCGGCAATTTCGACGCCACCTACCGCGATGTACTCGCCGGTTGCACCGCCATGCTCGAGCAGCTGTAGGCGCTCGGGCGGCGCGGGCACACGGGCCACGCCATCGGCATAAAACGAGCGTGGGTTTTCTCCCACTTTGAGCGCTCGAGTGCGCTCTAAACGGGAGAAAATCCACGCTCATGAATGTGACAAAGGGACTGCCCCTTTGCCACATCCGGGACTGGCCCTAGACCGGCTTGACCTCCAGCTTTATCCCCTCGGCGCAGGAGTCGCCCAAAACATCCGAAAGGGCCCAGGTCGCATATAGCGGCAAATAGAGAACCGCTCCGTTGCGCTCAACGTTGCCTCTCGAGAAAACAATCCCGAGCCTTACGCCATATTCAGCCGTATCAAGCACATGACCGAGCGCAGCGTGCGCGTGGTAATAGGAGCCCGATTTAACCTCGATCGGAACAGCCGTCCCATCCGGCCCATCGACCACAAAGTCCACTTCACCGCGCTTTTTTGTCTGATAGTAGTAAAGCTGGCGATTTTGGGCAGCCAGCTGCTGGGCCACCACGTTTTCGTAAATGCCGCCCAGATTGGGCTCCTTGCTATCAAGATACGCCGCTTGGGCGACTCCAACGGGGTAGCGCGCCATCAACATGCCCGTATCCGATTGGTATAGCTTGAACTGCGATGGCCGTGCCGTCTTGAGCAGGGGCGACTTTGGCTCGGTTACGATATCGGCTTTGAGAGCAACGCCGGCATCGACAAGCCAGACAAAATCTCGCTGGTACTTCTCATAATGCGCCTTGGGGTCAATGGAATTGAGCACGAAACGCTTGTGTTCGCCCTCAAGCATAATGGGGAGCTGATCGTAGATGCTCTGCACCTGAAGGGCACGCCCGCTTGCATACTTGGAAATATCCCGTCGGTACTGTTCGTTGAGCTCGGACTGTAGCTGACGAACAGAGGCAAGGTCGCCCTGCGTGTCAAGGAAACGCTGCACGACCTCCGGCATTCCGCCGACAACGGTATAGGTCCTGAAGTTTGCCATCATCGCGTCATGAATGTAATCAGGAATGGGCCTCTCGCTGATACACGCGTCACGTATCGTTTGGCGAGCCCCCTCGCTCACCCCGGTTGCCCAGCAAAACTCCTCAAAATCGAGCGGGAACATCCTAAGCTCGTGGACATACCCCACGGGATAGGACCTGACGCCCTTGAACTGGGTCCCGAGCATTGACCCCGAAAACGCCCAGCGGCACCTCCCGTCCTCTACAAGGAACTTTGCCATCGTCATGATGTCGGGGGCCTCTTGGACCTCATCGATAAACACGAGCGTTTTGCCTGGTGCAATCGACTTTCCCGAAAGAAGCGTCACCCTGCTGATGAAATCATCGGCATTCCGCGCCTCGAGAAGAGCATCTTTTGCCTGGCGATTTTCCATGAGATTGAGCTCGATGTAGGTTGCATGGCTGGCTTTGCCAAATGCGCGAATCGAATAGCTTTTGCCGATCTGGCGAGAACCCGTGATGAATAAGGCCTTTTGCTCGGCAGACTTCAGCCAACGCTCCAGCTCTGCCGCTATTTTCCTGCGCAGCATAGGCTCTCCCCTCAGTGTCATCAAATGAAATGCAAAGTTTTATGCGCTTAATTATCGATGAAATGTAGGATTTTTAGAACCTAAAATCAGATGAAATGCAGAGATTTAGGATTATAAGCAAAAAGAAGGGGCAGCCCCGGCGAATGTGACAAAGGGACTGTCCCTTTGTCACATTGCGCTCGACTACTCGTCGACGATCTCGGCAAGCCAGACGTTCAGCGTATCGACCTCGGGGCAGCAGAACTTTGCCGTGCCGGGCTCGTTGCCAGGCACGGTTCCGCCATAGCGCAGGATATCGATATA
>CABUSE010000047.1 GCA_902494135.1 uncultured Collinsella sp.
AGGACAAGCAGGCCAAGCGAGCCAAACAGCGCAGCCTCGAGCGCATAAGAGCCGTAATAAGAATACGAGCCCGCGGCGCCAATTACCACGCCCTCCACCAGCGAAAGCACTACACCGATAATGGGAATGGCAGCGATAACCTCGAGCACGACCGAAATAACGCTCGAAAAGATTCCGAGACCAAACGACGTGGAACGCATCAACGGACGACCCATGCCGTCATCGATCTTAAGCGACAGGTCGCGACCCCACTCGATGCCAAAGCCCGAACCGCACACGCTCGCCACGTAGGCAGCCAAAAAGCCGATGGCAGCCGCAATACCGCCGATAACGGGGATGAACAGCACGAGTACCGACACGACACAGATAAGCGCCGGCAAAAAGGCAATCTGGCACACGCGCTGCAGCACGCCCGGAGTCTTGGTCATATCCTCAAACGCCTGAGCCGTGCAGCCCTTGGACGCGTTCGCGACAGGTTGAGGAACAAACTGCTGAGGCTGAGGCTGACCCTGAGGGGCGGAAGCTGCAGCACCGGCATTGGGGGCACCACACACGCCGCAGAACTTGTCGTTATCGCCCATGGGGGCGCCACACTGCGAACAGAACATCGAAATCATCCCTTCGTATCTAGAGCGAATCACCTGGATCGCAAACGATGTCATTGGCATCATTATCGCCCAATGTGGGGACAAATACTCTTAGATGACGTATTTGCAACGCGCGAGGCGCTTTTCGATTGTTTGATGAGTGCGTCCGCGTTAGTTCGTTCCGCGGAAACCCTTGCCGACGATCTCGGAGCTGTCGACGATCGTGATAAAGGCACCCGGATCGACCTCGCGCGCATAACGGCGCAGCTGCACGGCCTCGCGACGGCTCAGCACGCTCATGATCACCGTCACGCACTTGCCCGAGAAGGCACCGTAGCCGCGACTGATGGTCGCCGTGCGGTTGAGATGCTTGACGATAAACTCCTCGACCTTAAGGGGCTCGGAACAAATGATCGTGCAGACCTTACGAAGATGAATGCTCTCGATGGCCTTGTCGACCACAAGCGTCTTGGCAAACAGGCCGAGCACGCAATACAGACCGATACGCGGACCATACAAAAAGGCCGCGATGGTCACGATGCCGATATCGACCAGCAACAGCGCGCGACCAATCTCGAGTGTGGTACGGCGTTTGAGGATCATAGCGAGGATGTCCGTGCCGCCCGTCGAGGCGCCGATATCAAAGACGATGGCGCTGCCGAGCGCCGGCAGAATCACGGCAAAGCACAGGTCGAGCCACATATCGCCCGTCATCGAGACACTGGTCGGGATAAAGAGCTCGAAAAGCGAAACATAGGCGGACAGCGCAAACGAGGCGAAGACACTCCACAGAATTGCCTTGCGCTCCAAAAAGATAAAGCCCAAAACGACGAGAACCGCGTTGATAATCCACATAAAGACGCCGACGGGCAGGGTCGGGAACAGCGTGGACAGAATAACCGACACGCCCGAGGTGCCGCCAAAAGCAAAGTGATTAGGGGTTTTAAACGCAACGATGGCAAAAGCCGTAAGAATCAGGCCCAGATTGAGCTCGGCGAAAAAGCGCGGGAAGCCTGGCTCCTGGCTACGCTTTTGGCCGGCACGCTCGCCGCGCTCGATATCGGTGCGATCAACCACGCGCTCCATCGGCACCACGGGAGGACGATGTACCTCCTCGGCAGCTCGCGATGCCGCCTCTGCCGCGGCAGCCTCAATCGCCCATGCCTGGCTTTCTGTTTCGTGCTCGTCAGCCATTACGGCAACCCCTCGTTAACAATTTGGAAACAATGTGCCCATTAGGGTAACGCGGAACGCGACGATTGCAACCCCTAGTTAGACGAGTGGTATGCCCACATCGGGGGGCATACAAATAACGGCCGGCCACGCTTTTGCTTGCGCGGTCGGCCGTTTAACGTTTTCGCAGATAAAACCTGCCAAAACAAACCTGTCCCTTTTTGGAAGGTTACTCGTGCTGGCTGGTGCGGTGCTCGTACTCCTCGGGGGTGATGACGTCCTCGATGCGCAGGTTGACGCCCGCCACCTCAAGGCCGGTCATCGCGGCAAGGCGCTCGGTGACACGCGCCTTGACATCGTCAAAGATCGCGGGCGCATAGGCGCCGTACTCGATAATGACGGAGATGTTGACGACCACGCGATTGTCATCGGTGACCTCGACCGTCACGCCCTTGGTCAGATTCTCGGCACCAAACTGCTCCTGCACAAAATGCATGAGGTTACCCTTCATGCCCAGAACGTGCGGAACCTCGCGGGTGGCCATGGCAACGATCTTCTCGATCACGCCGTTGGAATAGGTCAGCGAGTCCTCGGACTCGTCCGTTTCCTCATCATCCTCGTCCGCATCATCGGCGGGCTCGGCCTCGACGAGCGCCTCGTCCTCGAGCGTTACGTCCTCGGCCTCGGCGGTGACGGTCTCGTCTGCCTCGAGCTCGGTATCGGCCACATCGACCTTCGTATTAAAAGCCATGGTTCCTCCTTATGCCTGCCGCGGATGCGACAGTCGAATACATATTAGCGGCCGCTAAACAGACGGCCGAAGAAGTTGACGATCCCGTTTTCGCCGTCGCGAATTTGGCCGATCACGGCGCCGATCAGCACGAAGAATGCAATGACGAGCGTGTCCCACAGGCCGAGCGTGAGCACCAACACGGCAAGGATAAAGCCAGCGACGGCACCGAGCGCGGTGTTGGGATGACGCACAGCATAGCTCCAGATGGCAGCGCCCGTACCCTTGATGAGACCCATAGCCTCGTCAAAATCCGCGGCCGCCGCGTCTTGTAACTCAGTTGCCTCTGCTTTGGAATCAACAGGTTCGCTCGCCGGCGTGGCGCTCTGGTCAATCGTCAGGCGCGGCGTACGAGCGGTCTTATCTTGATTGGTATCACTCACCGGAAACCTCCACGGTCTGGACGGTAGTCTTGGACGGCAAAAAACGGACGCGCGTGGTCGTACCCGGCGTGCCGAGCATGGTGTCGCAAGCTTCCTCGATGCGCTGCTGCATCGCGGTAGCCAGAGATGCCACGTCCTTATCGTCAAGCGCGATAGCCTCGATCTTAAATCGGACGTGCGAATCGTCGGAACCTTGGACGCGGGCCTCGACATGCTCGATCATCACGCGGTCGTCGCGCTCTGCCGCAGTGCGAGCACACGAAGAAAGCGCCGCAAGGGTGACCTCGATATTGCGCTCCCCCGCCGGATGCACACAGGACGGCTCGCGACGAGCAAACATCAGGCGGAAGAAGCTTACCAGCACGCCAATCGCCACAACTCCGCCGCATGCCGTCACAACAATGCGCGGCATGGGGTCGCGCATCAGCAGCATAAAGCGATACGTATACGGCCCCCAAAACTGGCAGACAAGCGTACCCAGCGCCACGATGGTGGCGGCAAGATACACGATCGCTAGGGCTCGTTTGAGTACGCGCACGCGGCGCTCCCTTCAAATCTCGGCTCTCGAAATGCAAAACGGTTCGCTTCATTATAAAAGAGCCGGGTCCGGTGCTCTACGCACGCGGATCCGGCTCATCTATTCCACGAGGCTTGCATGCTCGCTTCATTATGCCCAGATATGCACGGCTTAACCCGTGCGGGCGCTACTCCTCCTCGAGGGCAGCGATGACCTCGTCGGTCATGTCCATGGTGCTGTAAACATCCTGGACGTCGTCGAGCTCTTCAAGACGGTCGATGAGGCGCTGAACCTTCTTGGCGTCGGCGCCGGAGACCTCGGTCGGGGTGGTCGGGACCATGGTGGTCTCGGAGCCCTTGACCTGGACGCCCTGCTCCTCGAGCGCCTTGGAGACAGCCATGACCTCGTTGGCAGTAGTCCAGACGATCCACTCCTCGCCGGCGTCCTCGTAGTCCTCGCCGCCGGCCTCGGCGATCGCCATCATAAACTCATCCTCGTCACCGGCAGCACCGTTGGCGATCATGGTCTCCTTCTTGGCATTCTCGTCCAGGATCTCCTTGGCGACGACGATCTGGCCCTTGCGCTCAAACTGGAAGGCGACGGAGCCGGAGGTGCCCAGGTTGCCACCAGCGTGGGAGAAGGCGGAACGGACATCAGCAGCGGTACGGTTGCGGTTGTCGGTCAGGCAGTCGACGTAGACGGCGACACCGGCGGGACCGTAGCCCTCGTACACGATGTTCTCGTAGACGGCGGCGTCAGCACCCGAACCAAAAGCCTTGTCGATAGCGGACTTGATCTTGTCCTTAGGCATGGACTGAGCCTTGGCCTTGGCAACGGCAGCGGCGAGGCTGGCGTTGTTCTCGGGCAGCGGGTCACCGCCGAGACGGGCAGCAACGGTGATGTTGCGGCTGAGCTTGGAGAAGAGGGCGGAACGCTTGGCGTCCTGCGCGCCCTTACGATGCTTGGTTGTGGCCCACTTAGAGTGTCCGGACATACGTGTCTCCTATCGGTTTCGACCTAAAGCCCAGCGCAGATGCTCGGGCAATATAAACAAACGTCGTTATGATATACCTACTGGCCTGCGAGATAAACCCCAAAATGAAGGCGTCGTGATGATGTCCCCTTTGGTGCAAAGAAACCTGGCCCTCAATGCACCAAATTAGAACCAGAAGAAGTCGCTGCGGGTGACGGTGGCGCCGATGGCGAAGGGCATGCAGGCGATGACCGGATACAGGTAGCGCATGTAAGTCGAGCCGTTGCACGGGCCAATCAGGCACACAGCGAGCACGCCCAACAGCGGCACCCAGATCGCCAGCGCACGCCATGAATGACGACGCAGCAAGTAGACCACCACGGCGATCATGATCCACACGTAGGTGGCCGAGCTCATGGTGAGCGAGATAAAGGGAACACGCTGCACCGCCACACGGTACAAATTGATCAGGTGGTCGCACCAGCGCACCACGTTGCTGTCAACCGGATGGAAGTCGAAGTACTTGAGGTTGTCGGGACGCGCCATGATCTCGGCACTACGCGCCGTGCTGTAGACCCAGGCATCGCGCGCGCTCGGATAAAAATAACCGTAGTAGTTATTGATGAGCGCCGAGATATAGCACTCGGGATCCTTTTTGAACATCTGGGCCCACACCTCAAAATAGGCATCGATGTCCTCCTGCGAGGCGTACTCGTTAAAGCAGTTCTTGACGGCATCGGACTTGTCGGGGTTGTAGCGGCGGCCCAGGTTCTCGTACTTGAGTACGCGATCGATCACGGCACGCTCTTCGTCGGTCACCGAACCGTCGCAAGGAGCCTCCACGATGGTGCCGTCCTCCTTAACCGTGGGGTTGACGCCCGAGTTGAGGCCGTCGTGCTTTTGGACGAAACGAGCCGTCTGCTGGAACGGAATCGAGAGGATTTCGCGCTTGGAACCAGGCGTGATATCGTGCGCCGGCATAAAGACCTTGGTGAAGTACATATTAGAGGCAAGGCAGAGCGCGAGCACCGCGAGAACGCCAACCCAGCGGAAACGCGGGATGGCGCCTGAAGGCGCAGCACCAGTCTGCTTGGCTGCACGACGAGCCACATGCACGTCCCATACGCAAAACGCCGCCGCGATTACGCATGCCGCCAGGGGAAACACCAGGCCGCCGTTGCGCAGGAACGTGGAACCCATGGAGCCCAGAGCGAGCAGCAGCCAGTCGTGGCGCGCAAAGAGCACGGGGGCTTTCTCGCCCGCTCGCTCGACATTGGCATCACGACGGGGCAAGCCACATGCCACGAGCTTGACGGTCTGTACCAGCAGCACCAAGAACGCGTCGGCAAAGAGCACGTCCTTGGTGAGCAACGCCGCGTAGTTAGAGAACATCGGCATAAACGCAAAGAACAGCAGGATCGCACCGCGAACCGGCAGGCTCACGCCCAGTTTGCGCAGCGATGAAATGGAATAGGCCATGCAGGCGGCCGTGATGACAAATTGAGCGCAGGTGTAGATGGCAAGACCCGCGTTAGCGCTGTTGAACAGCGAAAGCCCCAGCTGAACGCACGAGCCGATAATGGCCGTGTGCACTACGGGATGATGCCCGTTGAGCAGCACGTTGGGGTTGAGTAGGCGCAGGTAGTCGCTCGTGCCGTTGGGATAGTTGAACCACTGGCGAATCTGCGCGCCCGTATCTCCCATAAAAAGGCCGGGCAGCGAAGCGATGAGCGTGGGCGTCCAGGCGATCATAAGCACCAGGAAGGGCCCGGCAAAGGGATGGACCGAGAGCACGGCGTGAGTCACACGCCATACGCGGCCAAAGTGCGCTTCGGAAAACGGGATGCGCCGAGAGCTCAGCCAATCTAGACACTCAAAGGCAAGGTAGAAGGCAACGATCGCCAGGAGCATCCAGCCCGCGCCGCCAATCCAGGCGCAGATGATGCGAGCTTTGTCGCCAAGGACAATCTCGGCCGAGTCGGTGAGGTCGTAGCTGCGGCCGAACACCATGCAGATGGCGAAGAACAGCGACGGCAGAATGATCGATGGACGCCAGGTGTCGCCACGGCCAAAGAACACGTAGCGAAACGGCAAGGTGAGCAGGCAGGCAAGTGCAAGCAGCATGACCGCGTCGGTATGGCCGGCAAACGAAAGGAGCACCTCGTAGCACACGTACAGCATGCCCGAGGCTTTGGGGTCAATCGCCAAGACTGCGTTGCTCGACACCGGGGCAGGATCGATGGAAAACGCCGTGGTCGCCAACAGCGCGAGCAAAAATGCGATGAGCGTCTGCTTGGCGGGGTAGCGCTTAAACCAGACGATGCGGGCAGCGTCGCGCGCAGCCGTTGTGGAGAGGTCGGAATCCTTCACAGTCCGAAAGCCTTTCTAGAAACCTGCCAAAAAGGGACAGGTTTATTTTGGCAGGTTTTATCTGGGGAAACGTTACGGTTCTGTCATCGTTGCCCAGCGAACCACCACAAAGGTGCCTGTTCACTTTTTGGTGGTTAAGCGTCGAGGTAGATGCGCTGGGGTTGGTTGCGGCGACGAGCAAAGATGATGAGCGCCAGGCCCGCGATTACGAGCGGCAGGCTCAGCAGCTGACCCATGGTGATGACGCCGCCCAGCAGATAGCCCAGCTGCGCATCGGGCACACGCACAAACTCAATCAAAAAGCGAACGATGCCGTAACCCATCACAAAGACGCCCATAAACGTGCCTTGGGGCAGTAGCGGCTTTTTGCGGCTGAGCACCTGCAGAATGCAAAAGAGCACAATACCCTCGAGGAATGCCTCGTAGAGCTGGGAGGGATGGCGCGGCATATCGCCCGCGGTGCCGCCAAAGATCACGCCCCAGGGCAGATCGGTCGGCTTGCCCCACAGCTCGCCGTTGACAAAGTTGGCGCAGCGTCCCAGACATAAGGCCAGCGGAGCACCGATAACGGCAAGGTCGGCGATGGTCCAGGCGTCGAGCTTGTACATGCGGCACACGAGCACGCCGCCGATGATGCCGCCCACCAGGCCGCCATGGAAGCTCATGCCGCCTTCATTGGTAGCAAAGATCTCGAGCGGATGCGCCCAGTAGTAGCCGTCGCCGTAAAAGATGACGTAGAACAGGCGGGCGCCAATGATAAGGCCAAAGACCACGCCGACCACGACACTCGTCAGGTCGTCGACCGTAATGTCAAAACCCCAACGGCGCTGCGTGCGGTACATGACGACCGCCGTGAGCAGAGCGCCGACCACATAGGCCAAGCCGTACCAGTAGATGGTGATGGGCCCCGCCGAGATGGCGACGGGATCAAGCATATGGTAGAGGTCGTTGAGCATATCGGTCCCCCTGCTCCCTACATACAAATGCGGCCGCGGGCCTTGCGCTCGCAGCCGCATATTCGGGCGTGACGTCTATGCGGAGCATATCGCCCGCAGCTTTCACTTCTTAGAACGGCGCATACTCGTCGTACAGGTCATCGGTCTCGCCGGAGGCATTGACCTGCTCGACACGCGTAACGCCGGGCACGTGCTCCTTGAGGATACGCTCGATGCCCATGGAAAGCGTCAGGGCGCTCATGGGACAACCGGCACAGGCGCCCTGAAGCTCCAGCTTGACGACGCCCTCGTCATCAACGCCTATATACTCCATGTCGCCGCCGTCGGCCTGTAGGTTGGGGCGAATTTCTTCAAGAACCTTCTTAAGCAGCTCTTCGTTAACAGCCACAGGGGCTCCTTTCTCACAATAACGCGGGCGCGCCCGCGGACAGAGCTATGTTACTACAGCCGTGTACCCGCTCACGAGCCGTCCATGCGCGCGGACACGACTTTCACGAGCAGTCAATTTGGGACGGGGCTCTTTTGGCTGCCTTTTGTTGCCAGCTGGCGTTGCCACGCGCTACTGCTGAGCCCGCCCCTCGGTGCCGATGTGAACATCGACGATAACCTGGCGGTAGCTGATGCCACAGGAGTCGAGGATGCGGCGGCTGATGCGTCCGTCATCGGTGTCGGCGTACTTGTTGTCCAGGTAGACAACCTCGCCCACGCCCACCTGCGCCAAAATCTTGGCGCAGTCATGGCACGGGAACAGCGTGACGTAGACCGTGGAACCCTCGAGGTCCTTGAGCGAGCCACGGTAGTTGAGCACGGCGTTGGCCTCGGCATGGACCACGTAGTTGTGCTTGTCCTGCAGCGGGTCGTCGCTCGTACCCCACGGAAAAAAGTCGTCGTTGAGCGCCGAGGGTGTACCGTTGTAGCCCACCGAAAGGATGCGGTGGTTGGTGTTGGCGATGCACGCACCCACCTGCGTGTTGGGGTCCTTGCTGCGGCGCTGCGCGGCGATGGCCACGCTCATAAAGAACTCGTCCCAGCTAATGACGTCCAGGCGCTTGCCTGACGAAGTTTGATGAAGATCGTCCGACATGGCAGACACCTCCGAAATCGCAATAGTTTGACCCATTGTAGCAGGTGAAAGGTGGGGGCGTTTGTCCCACCGGCGCCCTCACTTTTACACGCGGCGGGGCTTTTGGTTGATGTGGTAGAGCTCGGCGAGACCCCGCAACGTCAGCGCGTCGTCAACCGTCAGGCTATGGCCGACCAGCAACGCGAGCGCCTCGGCGTCGTCGCCGGTAATGACGATGGGCACGTCGCCCTCCCCCGCCGCCTTGGTCGAGCGCATCTCGGCAAGCACCATATCGAGCATGCCGTCGATGCGGGCCACCTCGCCCAAGACCACGCCCGAGCGCATGGCCTCGCGCGTGTTGCGACCGATCACATGCGTGGGTGCCGAGGGCTCGACCTGCGGCAGGCGCGCCGCAGCGGCCGAAAGCGAGCGGGC
>CABUSE010000048.1 GCA_902494135.1 uncultured Collinsella sp.
TCTCGACCGCTTTGGCGCGGAGGTCTTCGCCTCGCTCAACAACAAACTTCTCGCGCTGAAGGCTCAGGGCAAGACCATTTACAACATGAGCGTGGGCACGCCCGACTTTAAGCCGTACGACCACGTGGTCGAGGCGCTCACGCAGGCGGCCCAAGATCCCGAGATGTGGAAGTATGCCCTGCGCGATCTGCCCGAGCTTAAGCAGGCCGTGTGCGATTACTACGAGCGCCGCTTTGGCGTTTCGGGCATTACGCCGTCTATGGTGCAGTCGTGCAACGGCACGCAGGAGGGCGTGGGCCATTTGGGCCTGGCCCTGCTCGATCCGGGTGACACCATTCTGGTTCCCGATCCGTGCTATCCGGTCTTTGAGGCGGGCGCCAAGATCGCCGACGCCAAGCTCGAGTACTATCCACTGGTCGCCGAGCACAATTACCTGCCCTATGTGGCGGGCATCGACCCCGAGGTCGCCGATCGTGCCAAGTATATGATCGTGTCGCTGCCTGCGAACCCGGTCGGCTCGGTGGGCACGCCCGAGGTCTACGAGGAGATTATCGCCTTTGCCCGCGAACATGATCTGTTGATCGTTCACGACAACGCATACTCCGACATCGTGTTCGACGGCGAGCCGGGCGGCAGCTTCTTGCAGTATCCCGGTGCGCTTGAGGTGGGCGTGGAGTTCTTCTCGCTCTCCAAGTCGTTTAACGTCACCGGTGCCCGCATCGGCTTTTTGGTCGGTCGCGAGGATGTGGTCTCTGCCTTTGCCAAGCTGCGCGGCCAGATCGACTTTGGCATGTTCTTCCCGATCCAGAAGGCTGCTATCGCCTGCCTTAATGGCCCGCGCGATGAGGTCGAGGCGCAGCGTCTGAAGTACCAGGAGCGCCGCGATGCCCTGTGCGACGGTCTTGAGGGCCTGGGCTGGGAGCGTCCCAACGCGCATGGCTCTATGTTTGTGTGGGCCAAGCTTCCCGGTGGTCGCACCGATTCCATGGCGTTTTGCGAGGAGCTTATGGAGAAGGCCGGCGTTGTGGTGACGCCAGGCGCGAGCTTTGGCCCTTCGGGTGAGGGGCACGTGCGCATGGCGCTGGTCCTGCCGCCCGACCAGATCGCTTTGGCTGTCGAGGCCATTCGCGAGGCGGGCCTGTATTAGAAACTTATTTCGACTCGTCAATAGCTCGAAATCGATTTCGTGCAGTTATTTTACGAATCCTGCAAATAATTTCGGTAAACGGTCGATATTTGTCTGCGAATAGGAGCATAATCAAAGTCCCGATTGGATGTATTGGGATTACGGCAAGCCGCTCGGGTCGTTCCCGGGCGGCTTGTTTGTGGAGAGAGATGGGAGTTTCTAATGGTTAACGAGAAGAAGGTCGCTATTGTCGGGTGCGGTTTCGTCGGTTCGTCTTCGGCGTTCGCACTGATGCAGAGCGGTCTGTTCTCCGAGATGGTCCTCATCGACGTGGACAAGAACCGCGCCGAGGGTGAGGCCCTGGATATCGCGCACGGCATGACGTTTGCCGAGCCGATGAAGATCTACGCCGGCGATTATTCCGATGTCGCCGACGCCGCCATGATCGTCGTCACTGCTGGCGCTGCCCAGAAGCCCGGTGAGACCCGCCTGGACCTGGTCAACAAGAACGTCAGCATCTTTAAGTCCATTATCCCCGAGATTAAGAAGTCCGGCTTCGACGGCATTCTGCTCATCGTCTCCAACCCGGTCGATGTTCTGACCTACGCCGCCATCAAGATGTCCGGCCTGCCCGAGGGCCACGTCATCGGTTCCGGCACCGTGCTCGACACCGGTCGCCTGCAGCAGATGCTTGGTGCCCACGTCGAGGTTGACCCGCGCGATGTCCAGGCCTATGTCATGGGCGAGCACGGCGACTCCGAGTTTGTCGCTTGGTCCAGCGCTCAGGTTGCCGGTGTTCCGCTGAACACCTTCTGTGAGCTTCACGGCCACCTGGAGCATGAGGCTGCCGAGAAGCGCATCGCCGAGGACGTCAAGAACTCCGCCTACACCATCATCGAGAAGAAGCACGCCACTTACTATGGCGTCGCCATGGCCGTCAAGCGCATCTGCACCGCCGTTATGCGCGATGAGCAGACCGTTCTGCCTGTCTCCTCGCTCATGGTGGGCGAGTATGGCCTGTCCGATCTTGCCATCTCCATGCCGACCGTCGTTGGCCGCGACGGCGTTGTCTGCCGCGTCCCCGTGCCGCTGAACGATGACGAGCAGCATGAGCTCACCGTCTCCGCCAAGGCCCTCAAGGACATCATCGACAGCGTCGATTTCTCCTGCTAAATCAAGCTCGCTAGAGCGAAAAGCTACAATGAAGGCGTCCGGGCCCACACGGTCCGCGCGCCTTTTTGGTGCAAAGTAACCTGACCCCAATGCACCATCCCAATGCACCATAGTTGATGGGAGGGCCATGTCGGATTCGCCTAATTTTTTGACCTATGCCCAGACGGCGTTTGATCCGTTTGAGGAGCGGCCGTTCTGCGCGGTGGATAGCCTCGTCTTTGCGTGGTTGTCCTATTTGCGTTTGCCGGGTGATATGGCGGAGCTGACGAACTGGCAGGGCCTAGACGTACGCGAGCTGCTGCGTGCCGAGTGCTACCGGGACATGATTGACGACTTGTGGGACCCGGAGGGGAGCAGGGCCTTGTTGGAGGCCGTGGCAGCAAGTCCTCGCTACCGTGGCGTGCACGTTTGCGGCTATCGTGCTGTGAGCGATGTGGTGGCGACGGAGCAGTTTGCAGCCATGACGTTCCGGTTTCCGGCGGGGTTTAGTTATCTTTCCTTCCGGGGGACTGACAGCACGATTGTGGGCTGGAAAGAGGACTTTAACATGGCGTTCCGGTGTCCTGTGCCGGCTCAGGAATCCGCGGCGCGTTATGTGGACGAGGCGGCGGATGCGATTGACGGGCCGCTTTTGTGCGGAGGTCATTCCAAGGGTGGAAACCTTGCGGTGTACGGTGCGGCGATGTGCTCCGATGTCGCCCGCGAGCGAATCGAACGGGCGTATTCCCATGATGGTCCGGGCTTCGTCGAGGAGTTTCTGAACGGCAACGCCTTTGCCGATCTTTCCGGTCGAATCGACAAGACGCTACCTCGGTCGTCGATCTTTGGCATGATGTTCGAGACGCAGGAGGACTATGCCATCGTTGAGAGCACCGAGTTTAGCCTGCTGCAGCACAATCCCTTTAGCTGGGTGGTTGATGGTTGCAACTTCGTGTACTGCGAGCGCCTGTCCGCTGGTGCTCGATACGTTGATGGCTCCATTCGCGAGATGCTGCTTGCAGTATCGCCTAGCGAGCGCGAGCGTTTTGTGGATGCGTTGTTCTCCGTGTTTGAGGCTACGGGTGCTGAGCGGTTTGCGGATATCGCTGGGAATCTACGCGAGAGCCTGCCCGTGATGCTCCAGGCTGCGCAAGGCTTTGACAAGGATACGCGACGCTTTGTCTCGCAGACCATCGTTGCGATTCTTAAGTGTGCGCTGCTGCCCAAACGTCCAGAGTTCAGCGTGCCTTCTAGTGGTAAGAGCCTGGCAGAACAGCTCGAGGCTTGGCAGTCCGAGCTCATGCGCTAACCATTGGTGCAAAGCAACCTATCCCCGATGCACCAATCTTCGATGCGCCTGGGGCGGGCTCGACCGCTATAGGCGGGCTCGACCGCTATACTGGTTCGTGCTCAATTCGATCTAGAACGGAATGCCGTATATGAAAATCAATCACGCGATCCTGCATATCCTGGACTTTGACTCTGCCGTCAACGTCATGAGCCAGCGCGAGCTCGATATCGAGAGCCGTACCGTGCGCAACTTCGTGACCACGCATCTGCGCCGCTCACGCACCTCGGCCGAAAATAAACGTGCCACGTTTGCCGAGAACTCTGCGTTTGGCGGCGAGCTCAAGGGCTATTTCTTTGGCGAGCGCGAGTTCGTGGACCTGTCGCAGCAGATTGCGGAGTTTATCTCTTCCGAGCTCACCAAAGCCGAGAAAGCCGAGTCTACCGATGTGCTCGTGGCCGATTTTGACGACGATGAGGATGCCCGCTGGTTTGCCGTGATGCTGCTGGGCTCCAAGCAGGCTTTCATGCACGAAGTGGGCCGCGAGGAGGGGGAGGTGCGCAATGACATCGCGCGCCACTACGCTATTCTGCCAAACCCCTCGCAAAAGGTGCCAAGCTATGCCATCGTGCGCGCGAGCACCATGGAGATCGGCTACGTGGACAAGAAACGCAAGATTGCCGGCGAGGACCGTATGCTTATTCCCGATGGCCTGCTGCAGTGCGACACGGGCGTGTCGGGCAAGGAGGTCATCGACACCGTGACGCGCGTGGTCGAGGAAGTCGCCGAGGAGCATGGTGCCAATACGGCCGTAGCGCTCGCCAAGGTTAAGGCTGCTGTGGCCGAGAAGGTTGAGGATGACGAGGAGCTGCCGCCTTGGGATATCGTCGATGAGGTCTTTGAGGACGAGCCGGTCATCAAGGAAAGCGTGCGCGCGGCACTGACCGAGGAGAAAGTTCCTGAGCGCGTTCCCGTGGAGCGCAAGCAGGTCGAGCGCGCGGCCGTACGCAATCACAAGATCCGTACCGACACGGGTATCGAGATCAGCTTCCCTGCCGAGATGGGTTCGAATTCCGAGTACATCGAGTTCGTCAACGAACCCAACGGCCTCATCTCCATCGAGCTCAAAAACATCGGCAGCATCGAGAATAGATAAACTGCGCTTGGACGCTGCAGAAAAACAAAGGTCGAAACCCTTCGGGACTTCGGCCTTTTTGTTTAGGTATGAATTACCCCACAGGTTGAGCATGCGTCAGCGAAAACGCCCCTAGGCGAGCAAGGTGACGTGAAAGAGGAGGGAAGCGTACTTCGGTACGCGACCGACGATTGAACGTCAGATTGCCGCTCTGGGTCGTTTGCAGCGTCGACTAGTTACGCGGTTTGGTAAAACCGCGTAACCTTACAGTTGACGTAAGCCCTCTTCCAGACCGGTCTTGCTGTTGGTCTTCTCGTCGCGCATCTTGATGACGCGGGCGGGGACGCCGGCCACGACGGCGCCGGCGGGGACGTCCTCGACGCACACGGCGCCGGCGGCAACGACAGCGCCCTTGCCCACGCGCATGCCTTCCAGGACCACGGCGTTTGCGCCGATCATGACATCGTCCTCGATGATGACGGGCGTGGCGCTGGCGGGCTCCACAACGCCTGCCAGCACGGTGCCGGCGCCGATGTGGCAGTTCTTGCCCACGGTGGCGCGACCGCCCAGCACGGCGCCCATATCGATCATGGAACCCTCGCCGATAACGGAGCCGATGTTGATGATGGCGCCCATCATGATGACGGCACGGTCGCCGATCTCGACGCGGTCGCGGATGATCGCGCCCGGCTCGATGCGGGCGTTGATGCCCTTAAGGTCGAGCATGGGCACGGCGGAGTTGCGGCAATCGTTTTCAACGTCGTAGTAATCGATGGAATCGGCATTGGCATCGAGGATGGCCTTAAGCTCATCCCAGTCGCCAAAGACGGTCTTGCCACGACGACCGCCGTAGACATGTGCGTTGCCCCAGGCAACCTTCATGCCCGGCTTCTCGCGCACGTACAGCTTGACAGGCGTCTTTTTGGGCGCGGTGGCGATGTAGTTGATAATCTCCTGTGCATCCATCTCGGCTGCGTTGCTCATTTGCTATCTCTCCTTTGGGTGGATTCGGTTGATACCTGGTTAGGCAAACATGACCTTGTCGAACGTATAGAAGCCGGGTTCGCGGGTGACGAGCTTCTGCGCGGCTGCCAAGGCGCCGTTGACAAAGATCTGACGGCTCGTGGCGCGGTGGGTGAGCGTGACCTCCTCGTCCTGGCCAAAGAAACTAACCTCGTGCACGCCGGCGACGGTGCCGCCGCGCAGCGAGTGCATTCCGATCTCCTTGGGGCCACGCGCGCCGCACATGCCCTCGCGGCCATAGACGGGGTGGTAGCCTGCCTCGGGTTCAGCTTCGACGACGGCGTCGAGCAGTAGCTTGGCGGTGCCGCTCGGGGCGTCGACCTTTTGGTTGTGGTGCGTCTCGACGATCTCGCAGTCAAAGCCGGGCAGCTCGCGTGTGGCCTGGGCCACTAGATGACGCAGGGCTGCGATGCCGATGGAGTAATTGCCCGAGTGCATGACACGGGCATTCTGGCCCAGCTCACGCAGGCGGTCCATCTGCTCAGGTGAATAGCCCGTGGTGCCGGAAACGAGTGCGGCGCCCGTGCGCTCGACATAGGCGACGACGGCATCGAAGGTCACGACGTTCGAGAAGTCGATAATCACATCGGCAGCCGGTGCGTTCTCGAGCTCGCTCAAGTCGAAGCCAATCTGGGCCACGATATCAAAAACGGGCTGACCGGCGGCGTCGACAATGCTTTCGGCGGTGGTGCGGATGAGCGAGCCCATGCGGCCCGTTCCCATAATGACGGTCTTAATCAAGCAGACCAGCTCCCTTCAGAGCATCGGTAAGTGCGGATCGCGTGTCGTCTGCCATGGGGCACAGCGGCATACGGTAGTTTGCCTCGATCATGCCCATCTGGGCGAGCGCTTCCTTAACGGGGATGGGGTTGACCTCGCTAAAGAGGGCGTTGATGAGCGGCTGGCCGGCAATCTGGATATCGCGGGCGCGCGCTACGTCGCCGTCCAGATAAGCGCGGCACATGTCGTGTACGAGCTGCGGCTGCACGTCTGCCCACACGCTGATGGTGCCCGAGGCACCCAGGCTCATGAGCGGCACGGTAAGTGCGTCCTCGCCCGAGTACATGCGGAAGTCGTCGGACAGCAGGTGGGCGATCTTGGCCGCGTAGGCGACGTTGCCCGACGCTTCCTTAATGCCCATGATGTTGGGATGTGCGGCCAGGCGCTCCACGTTGTGCTCGCTGATACCGCAGCCGCAACGACCAGGGATGTTGTACAGGATGCAGGGGATGTCCACGGCATCGGCGACGGTCTTAAAGTGCTGATAGATGCCCTCTTCATTGGACTTGTTGTAGTAGGGGGTAATGAGCAGCAGGCCATCGGCTCCCAAGCCTTGGTAGGTGAGCGACTTGGTGAGCATAGTTTGCGTGGAGTTGGAGCCCGAGCCGGCGATGACGGGGACGCGTCCTGCAACATGCTTGACCACGGCGGCGACAACGGAGTTGTCCTCGTCGTCGGTCATCGTGGCGCTCTCGCCGGTGGTGCCCAGGGTGAGGATGGCGTCGGTGCCATTTTGTAAGTGGAAATCGATAAGGCGCTCGAGTGCGTCAAAGTCGACGCTGCCGTCCTTTTTAAACGGCGTAACCAGGGCGACGATTGAGCCCTCGAGATTGCGGATGTCCATGTTCTTCTCCTTCGCCTCCGCGATCTGGATGCGTTTGTTCCATTGAGCTGCGACTGCCAGGCGCTCGTCTTCGGCGCGACGGCGGGCACTTTCGGCGCGCGACTTGGCCAGCAGCTCTCGGCCGCACGGTAGCACGTCGAGCGTGGCAAAATAGTCGCCCGGGCGCTCGGCGCGGCGGATGAGGTCGGCCGAGCCATCGGGGCGCAGTAGGACCTCAGCTGAGCGCAGGCGTCCGTTGTAGTTGTAGCCCATGGAGTAGCCATGCGCGCCGGTATCGTGGATCACGAGCAAGTCACCCATATCGATACGCGGCAGCTCGCGATCGATGGCGAACTTGTCGTTGTTCTCGCACAGATTGCCCGTAATGTCGTACTTGTTTGTGACGGGCGCCGCGGTCTTGTCGGCGCCACCCGGCTGACCCATTACCGTAATGTGGTGGTAGGCGCCATACATGGCGGGGCGAATCAGATCGACCGCGCTTGCGTCGACACCGATATAGTCCTTGTAGATCTGCTTTTCGTGGATGGCCTTGGTGACCAGGCAGCCGTAGGGGCCCATCATAAAGCGGCCCATCTCGGTGTAGATGGCCACATCGCCCATGCCGGCGGGAACCAGGATCTCGTCGTAGGCCGCGTGCACTCCCTCGCCGATGGCGTGAATGTCGTTGGCCTGCTGCTCGGGCAGGTAGGGGATGCCGACGCCGCCAGACAGATTGATGAAGGCGACGTGTGCGCCGGTCTCGCGCTCCAGGCGCGCGGCAAGCTCAAAGAGGATGCGCGCGAGCTTGGGGTAGTAGTCGTTGGTGACGGTGTTGCTGGCAAGGAATGCGTGGATGCCAAAGTCCTCGGCGCCCTTGGCCTTGAGCATGCGGAACGCCTCGAAGAGTTGCTCGGTGGTCATGCCGTACTTGGAGTCGCCGGGGTTATCCATGATGCCGTTGGAGAGTTGGAACAGGCCGCCCGGATTAAAGCGGCAGCTGACCGTCTTGGGGATGGGCCCCGCGACGCGCTCAAAGAACTCGATGTGGCTGATGTCGTCAAAGTTGACGATGGCACCCAGCTTGTCGGCGAGCTCAAAGTCGGCAGCTGGCGTGTCGTTAGACGAGAACATGATGTCGTGTCCCGTGATGCCCAGCGAGCGGGCAATCATGAGCTCGGTATAGCTCGAGCAATCGCAGCCGCAGCCGTATTCATTGAGAATGGAGATGAGCGCCGGGTTGGGATTGGCCTTGACGGCAAAGTATTCCTTAAAGCCCGGGTTCCATGCGAAGGCGTCGCGCACCTCTTGCATGTTGCGGCGGATGCCCGCCTCGTCGTATAGATGAAACGGCGTGGGGAACTGCTCGACGATATACTCGAGCGTCTCCTTGTCCACAAACGGCTGCTTGGCCGCATACGCTTCGTTGGGGGTCAATGCCATGTCCCGTAAACCTCGCTATCCAGACGGCGCCATCTGCGCATCGAATCCGCATAGCGTGGACCCAATGTCCGGATAGCGCTCCCGCATTGCTGCAGACAGTCCTGCGGGTGTTTCCCGCAGGCCCACCAGGTTGTTCGTGCCCGAAAAGCCCAGTTCGGCGGGTTTCGCCTCCCCACGGGGTCAAAGCCTGCCGGCTCGCCCGCGGTTCTTCGTGCCCGCGCCTCTATCAAGTGGTAACGACCCTACCACGTTGCACTTTACCAAACAAGAGTATTCGTATATAACGTTTAAAAAATGCAGGGATATGCTAGAAACA